>PFVB01000212.1 GCA_002790395.1 Ignavibacteriales bacterium CG_4_9_14_3_um_filter_34_10
TATTTGCTGAACCGCTTCATTTAAACCAGATGCATCTCCAGTTATTTTGTAGGAAAATGGATTGCTGTTTGTTTTAGATAAATTGGCATTTAAAATGTCAGAATTATCTGTTGTCTCTTTATTTGTATTGCTTTTTGCTGCAGCAGGAACTTTTATCGCAATTTCATTGGCTGTGTTAACCGTTGTTTCAATCAGCCCCGACAATTGTATTAATTGATTTGCGTTTCCTTGATTCAATATAAAAGAGTTATTGCTTTCAATATTTGATATTAATTGATTAAGATTATTCAGTAATATTTTGAACGAATTATCTTTTGTATCCGACTCTGAATTTTTATCCTTCTCATTGCCTTTGTTTTCTTTTGCAATGTTTTCATCTCTCTGAAGTTTTGCCTTCATTAACAGAGGAATTGACTGCTTTAATAACTCCATAATGTTTTTTATTTTTTCTGTCGGTGTGTGGGCATCAGAAGATTTGTCAATCAGATCACCATTATTCATCGCATGGTTAATAGCTATCGCAACACTTTCTTCTTGAACTATATTTTTAATAGAATCATATTCTTCGTGGAGGGGCGAAATTTGTGTTTGGATAACGATTCGTTTCCCCGGTTCATTTGTTATTTTTAATTCCAACCTGCCTTCGGTTTTTAATTTATTCAACATTTCTTCAACCGACAAAATTTTAGCCTGTTTTGCATCAGATTTAGTGTTCATTTCAGACATATTTGTATTTGCCTTCAAATCATCAACTACTTGAATGGCACTCGGAATTTCCTGAAATAATTTTATAAGCTCTGATTCGGTAACTTTTTGTGGCTCAGAAACATTTCCGCTATTAGTATTAAATAAATTATTGCCAAGCTTGTTAATTAGGCTTTCGGATGAGTTTTTTGAATTGCTTTCCTCATAAACATTAATGATATCAGCAAAAAGATAATTTGAATTCTGGAATTTTAAAGCAGAAGCGTTTGGCTGTATTTGGGGTAAAAATTCCTGAAGAAAAATTGGGTTAAATATCATTTTGTCGCCTTTGTAATTTTAGTGACTTCATCCGGGTTCATCATAGAAAGGATTTCAGCCGCTTTTTGTTTTTTTAATTTGTATATAATATCTCTGGCAACATTATCGGAATATTTTTTAATTATTTTAGCCACCTGATTTGATTCAAGAGTATTATACAAAGAAGCTGTCTTTTTCAGCCATTCCTCATATTCTTTTTTACCTGATTCAGATTTCATGTTCGCAGCTAAAATCGAATCCTTACGCTGTGTTTCAACAATTCTTAAAAGTTTTTTCTTTAGCAAGCTAATACTGTCTTTCAATATTGGTGTTTTATCAACAAACTGCGATGCAAACTCGTTTAAGGCATTAACACTTTTTAATGAATCAATGAGTTTTTCCCTTATATCTTTTTGCAAATCAGCCACAGCAGTTTTGTATTCGGGTTTTTTGAGATCAATTCTGACCATTTTAATTGTGGGTCGGAAATCAAACTTAAAAATATTTTCATACTTTTGATTCAAGAAAATAATACCTGCCGTTACTGCTGCAAATGTTAGTGTATACACCATTGCTACTATTAACTTATCCTTCATTTCAATCCTCTTGCCGATTTTCGCAAAGCAAGCTCATCAAATAATTTTCCTTCGGTTTTTCTTTCTTCATAATTGAATTTCTCCAAATGTTTTTCCTTTAGAGTTTCCAATATTTTTTCTCCCTTCGATAAACTTACCAACTCATCAATCTTTTGTATTCTAATACCTTTTAATTTCTTAATTTCATTTTCGAAAAAAATTATCTTTTTTTTAACAAAAATTTCATGACGCTCTAAAGATTGTATCTCATTCACTTTTGAATGTTTTCCGAAATAATATTTCTTTTCTTTCTCAAAGCCACTTTTTAGACTATTAATATTGTCTATAATTTTCAAAATTTTACTATCAACAAGTGCGATATCTCTCTGTATTTTCTTTTTTAGAGTCTCTTTGATTCTTGCAATAGTCTCAAACTTAAAGTTGAACTTCCCCATTTCAGAGCAAAGGCTCCTCAATTAATTCTTCCAGCCTTTTTATTGAGGAATCAAAAATTGTCCTCTCATTTATTTCTTGCTTCATGAATGTTCTTAATGAATTAATTTTTGACAAAGCATGATCTACCTGCGGATTACTGCCTTTTGCGTATGCACCAATGTTGATCAAATCTTCAGCCTCATTGTATGATGAAATTATTTCATTAAACAACATTGCTCTTTTAAAATGGCTTTCCGTCACAATATCAGGCATAACTCTACTCACACTTTGAAGAGTATCAATTGCAGGATATTGTCCTCTGTTTGCAATTTTTCTCGATAAAACAATATGCCCATCTAAAATTGATCTCACTGCATCTGCAATAGGTTCATTCATATCATCACCATCAACAAGGACAGTATAAAATCCTGTAATCGAACCTTTCTTTGTAACTCCGGCTCTTTCTAAAAATTTTGGCAGTAATGCAAATACGGAAGGAGTATAACCTTTTGTAGTCGGCGGCTCACCGATTGTCAACCCAATTTCTCTTTGTGCCATTGCAAAACGGGTGACAGAATCCATCATCAACAGGACATCATTTCCTTTATCACGAAAGTATTCGGCAATTGTTGTTCCAACAAAAGCTCCCTTCATTCTTAGTAAAGCGGATTTATCACTAGTAGCAACAATCACAACAGAGCGTTTTAGTCCTTCTGCACCAAGATCTTTTTCAATAAATTCTCTAACCTCACGCCCTCTTTCGCCAATAAGTGTAATAACATTTATATCAGCGGCAGTATTTCTTGCCATCATTCCAAGAGTTACACTTTTGCCAACTCCACTTCCAGCAAATATTCCAATTCTCTGACCTTTTCCAACCGTCAATAAAGCATCTATCGCTCTCACCCCTGTTTGAAGCGGATATTTTATGCGTTCACGTTCAAGCGGACTAGGGGGTTCACAATAAATTGAATGTAATGCACAAAACTCAATCGGGCCTTTTCCATCAATTGGGTTACCCAAACTATCAATCACTCTTCCCAGCAGTCCTTCACCAACAGGAATAATAAAAGTTCTTCCGGTAGCAATAATTTCACATGCCGGCGAAATATTTTGAACTTCGCCAATTGCAATCGAAAGCACTTTTCCATCTTTAAATCCAACCACTTCTGAAAGACAAACTTCATTTCCCTGCTTATCAATTATTCGGCAAATCTCGCCAAGTGCAACATTCGGACCTGCTGAAACAATTACCAAACCGATTATATCGGTTACTTTCCCATTTAATTTTATCAAATCCAAATTGTGAACTACAGATTTGTAATGAGAAATATATTTTTCTGCCAGATTTGTCATTTTAAATTATTCAACAGGTTTGTTGAAACTTTTTGTTTTAATTCATTCAACTGTGAATTTATTCGGGCATCTACATTACCGATTTCAGATTCTATCAAACAACCGCCTCTTTCAATCTTGTCATCCTTTTCAAATATAATTTTTGAAAATGATTCATCGGCAAGTATTTCTTGATTCGAAGATTTTATAAAATCATAATCAGCAGAGTTCAATCTAATTGTAATTTTCAAGGCTCCGGCCAGCTTTTTTGCTGAAGATGCAATGTTTTCCAAAATACTTGATTCTTTTTCTATCTCCCGACGAACTATTTTTTCACTGTAAGTAAAAGCCAACCCGACTAATATTTTTTCTATTGACTTTTCATATTCAGCAATTTGATTATTTATTGATTTGATATAGTCTTCAAACTGTTCAGATTTGATATTTAATCTTTTTATGAATTCTTTTTCCAATTCATTAAATGCTGCCATCTTTCCACTTTCAAAACCTCGTTCCCTTGCATCATTTAATTGCTTTTTAAAATAATCTTCCTGTGATTCAACAAATGCATCTTGCTCATCATAAATATTATTTACTTTAACGCTGCTATTTTTCTTTCCGATGCGAATAATATTAGACATAAATATCTTCCGAGTTGCCTTTCAAATTAAGCGAGAGTTCACCCGACTCTTCAAGCGATTTAACAACGTCAATAATTCTTGCCTGTGCTGCTTCAACTTCTTTTAATTTAACCATTCCCATATATTCCAATTCTTCTTTGAGTAATTCCGCTGCACGTTCTGACATGTTAGAAAATATTTTGTCTTTAAGTTTATCATCAGTGATTTTTAGTGATAATGTCAAATCTTTTCTGTCAATTTCACGAAGTAATTTTTGCAAATCTTTATCTTGTAGGTTAATTAAATCTTCAAACAAGAACATTTGCCTCTTTATTTCCATAGCAATGTCTTGATCAATATTTGACATTTCAGATAAGATTTCTTTACTGTAAGAAACTTTTACACGATTTAGAATTTGTGCCAAGGTTTTTGTGCCGCCAATCTTTCCAACCGTCTGG
>PFVB01000207.1 GCA_002790395.1 Ignavibacteriales bacterium CG_4_9_14_3_um_filter_34_10
ATATCCACTCGATTTATCAAATGCTGAATTGAATCGGGGATCTTCACGGACATTTTCCAAATTAATTATTTCACCGGATTGAGCAACCCAGCCGGCAATGCCCTCGCCAATTTTCAGTTTGATTTCACGAAACTCACTTCCCATTGCAACTTTAGACCAGAGTTCATTTTTTCCTTTATCAACAAAATATAAAGTCCCGCGGTCTGCACCAGTCAGGTCACAGGCAACATTTACAATATTTTTTAGTATATCATCTATTTTAATATTTGTGTTTACAAGTCCGGCTGCTTCATTTATTTTTTGCAAATGTTCAATTGTAGGAAAATATTCTCCATCGATATTCAAGTGGGGTTCTTTGGAAGTTTCTTCTGTTTTAATATCTGTACTCTCTTTCTCAATATTTGTTTCATCATTTTGAAAATCATCAGCCGGTTTTGCAGTTTCTTCCGGTTTGTAAAACTTAAAATCCTGATCAAGAAAACTGGTCGATTCTTCTTTTACTTCAGGATTAATGCTCTCCTCGTTAATCTGAGGCTCGGCTGATTTCTGAAATTCATCGAGAAATGAATCATTCAAACCAAATCTTTCGTTAAAATTAAAATCCTCCTCGGGTTGAACTTTTTCTGAAGGGATTTCATCAGTCGGCAAGGAAATATTATTCACAGAATTATCTTCTTCGGATAAAGCAGGTTCAGATGGAGGCTCTTCGGAAAACTGTGGCAATTCGTATGATTCATTCGGGATTTCTGCTGATATATCCGGCTGAGTTTTTTCCATTTCAGAAACAAGATTTATTTCTGATTCAATTTGTTCTTCAGAAATTGTTTTTGCTGTTTCATCAGGTAAAATTTCAGCGGGTTTTTCATTCGCAGCTATTTCAGGAGTTGTATTAATAATTTCTTCTTCAATTTTATTTTCATCTGTTGAGGTTTCGCTTTCCGGAATAGATGCATAAATATTATTAAGTATATCATAATTCTGATTGACAAGCGAGTCCACTTCTTCTTTGGTTAATGCTATTAAGTATGAATCCCGTAATGCAACAGCAGTGGATTTACGCGGAATATCTGCTAAAAATTCTTCACAACCTAAAAAATCATTGTCCGTAAAAATCAAAGACTGTGCTTTAGAATCAGCCTGTTTTGTCAATAAATTAATTTCACCGCTAACAACAAGATATAACAAATTTGATTTTGCTTTTTCTCTAAAAAGAATTTCTCCTTCGTGAATGGAGACCAAACTGCCATTAATATTGCTAAAATCAATCTCATCCATTAGAATGTTTCTAAACAACTTATTATTTTTAAGTGTAATTAAAATTTGATTTTCCATCTTTATCTCAAAATGTTATATGAAAAATAATGAAATCGAAAAAGCAATCATACATCTTTCTAAAAAAGACAAGGTCTTAAGGAAAATAATTAAAAACTCTTCCCCTTGTAATTTAACAACAAATACAAAATACTTCAACGCTTTAGTTGAAATGATAATTAGTCAACAGCTATCTATAACTTCTGCCCGGGCGATTCATAAAAAGTTCATGCTTCATTTTCATAATAATCCTAAGCCCGCGGAAATTCTTTCAACCGATGATATAACGTTGAGAAGTTTCGGTTTATCAACTGCAAAGATAAAGTATATAAAAGAATTAAGCTTGGCAGTTCATGAAAAAAGACTTCGATTTAATAAAATCAACCAAATGAGCAACGACGAAATAATTGAAAAATTAACTTCAATAAAAGGAATCGGAATTTGGACTGCACACATGTTTCTGATATTTGTTCTTCGCAGGCTTGATGTTCTGCCTTACAGTGATTTTGGGATAAGAAAATCAATAATGTTAAATTTCGATACTAAAAATTTGCCGGTTAGAACAGATGTTGAAAAAATTGCCACAAAAAACAATTGGCATCCTTACGAATCGGTGGCTTCTTGGTATTTATGGAAAAGTCTTGACTCAAAATGAACCTTTTTTATGGAAAGAACATCGAATTATATGAACGAAGAACATTTAATTGAACTTGCTCAGGCAGGTGACAAAAAAGCACTTGCAGAAATTGTAAAAAAATATGAACAAACCATTTACAATTTTGCTTTTAAGATTTGCAGAAACAAAGATAAAGCTGAACATACAATGCAAGAAACATTTTTAAGTTTGATAAAATCATTAAATCAGTTTGGCGGAAAGTCAAAACTTTCCACATGGCTTTACACTGTTGTTTCAAATCATTGCCTGATGATGGCACGGACAAATAAAAAATTTATAAACTCAGCATCATTCGATGATGATGAGGCAATGATAGATGAAAGCAGTGTAGCTGACTGGTCAGTCTCACCCTCAAGAATAATTGAAAACAATGAACTGAAAGAACTACTTGATAATGCGATTGAAGAATTACCTGCTGATTATAAAGTTGTTTTTATGCTTCGTGATGTTGAAGGCCTTTCTACCGAAGAAACAAGCGAAATTGTAAACCTATCAATACCAGCTGTAAAATCAAGGCTTCACAGAGCGCGGGCGTTTTTAAGAAACAAACTAAACGAGGCGTTGAAATATGCATAAAGAAAATGTTGGCTGCCGGGAAGTAATGAATCACATTTGTGATAACTTAGGTGAGGATTTAAACTCACCCAAATGTGTTGCTATCAAAGAACATCTCGAAAGTTGTGATTCATGCAAGAAGTATTTTAAATCAGTCGAAGATACAATTAAGTTCTATAAACTTTATAACGTAGAACTGTCTGATGAATCTCATAAAAATCTTATGAAAAAACTTGGACTGGAATAAAAGGCTAATTATACTCAGCCCAACTTTTCACACTGAGATTGTAAGGATTTTTAAGTGATAAAGCTTTAACCAACCTTTTAGCAATCTGAATGTTAGTAATTAACGATATATTCAAATCAATTGCTTTTCTTCTGATTTCGTAATCATAATCAAGTTCTAATTGCTCAACTGTTTTGGGAATATTAATAATCAAATCAAATTTACCCTGATTCATTAAAGTGTTAATTGACGGCTCTTTATTTTCATAAGACCGGAATACGATTTCTATTTCAATCCCATTATTTCGATAGAAATCAGCGGTCCCTTTTGTTGCATAAAGTTTAATTCCTGTTTTACTTAAATATACTAATGCCTCTATAAATTCCGCTTTTTCTTTTAATGTCCCCGTCGAAAGCAGTATTCCCTTTTGTGGAATTTTGAACCCGGTGGATAAAGTACTTTTTAAAAAAGCTTCATTAAAATCATCACCGAGACATGCAACTTCACCGGTTGACGACATCTCAACTCCAAGCACGGGATCAGAGCCTTTCAGCCGTGTAAATGAAAATTGAGACGCCTTCACTCCTACATAATCAACATCAAAAGAAGAGCCGCTGATGTGCGGAGGTTTTTCACCAATCATTAATTTTGTTGCTACATCAATAAAATTAATTTTCAATACTTTTGAAACAAAAGGAAAACTTCTCGAAGCACGTAGGTTGCATTCAATAACTTTTACATCATTATCTTTAGCAATAAATTGAATATTAAATGGTCCCGTAATTTCAAGTGCCGAAGCAATATTACGTGTTATTAATTTTACACGCCTCATTGTTTCAAGATATGTTCGTTGCGGTGGAAGAACAATTGTTGCATCTCCTGAATGGACTCCTGCATTTTCGACATGCTCTGAAATTGCATAACAAAAAAGTTCACCATTATCTGCAACTGCGTCAACTTCAATTTCCCGCGCGTCGGTTATAAATTTGCTGATAACAACCGGATGTTCTTTGCTGATATCAGAAGCTTTCTTCAAATAATTTTCAAGTTCTTCTTCTGAAAGAACGACACTCATTGCTGCGCCGCTTAAAACATAACTAGGGCGAATTAAAACCGGATAGCTGACTTTATTGCAAAATTCTTTTGCAGATTTTAATTCTGTTAACTCTTCCCATTCGGGTTGATCAATTTCAAGTTCATCAAGAATTTTTGAAAATTTATTTCTGTCTTCTGCGCTGTCAATTTTTTGTGGTGATGTTCCGAGAATATTAACACCGTTTGAATATAATTTCATTGCAAGATTATTGGGAATTTGTCCGCCGACAGAAACAATAACACCTTTTGGGTTTTCTTTGTCATAAATATCAAGCACACGTTCCAGAGAAATTTCTTCGAAATAAAGTTTATAACAAATATCATGGTCAGTTGAAACCGTTTCAGGATTATAATTTATCATAATAGATTTATGTCCATGTTCTTCAAGAGTCATTGCAGCATTTACGCAACACCAGTCAAATTCAACCGAAGAGCCGATTCGGTAAGCTCCGCTGCCAAGCACAATAATTTGTTTGTCCTCGCCTGTTTCAATATCATCTTCTGAACCATTATAAGTAACATAAAGATAATTTGTCTTTGCGGGAAATTCTGCGGCAAGCGTATCAATCTGTTTTACAACGGGAATCAAATTTATTTTTTTTCGGTGATTTCTTACTGCGGATTCAGGCTCGTTAGTCATTATCCCAATTTGCTTATCTGAAAATCCGAGCTGCTTTGCTTTTTTTAATTCATCAAAAGACCATTCGGAAATTTTTCTTCTGTTTAATATTTTATAAAGTTCAACAATGTTTTTGATTTTATAAATAAACCATTTGTCAATTTTTGAAAGCAGATTGATTTTATCGGCGCTCATCCCGAGTTCAATTGCTTTTGCAATATAGAAAATCCTCTTGTCAGTTGGCTTTGATATTTTTGTTTCAAGATCAGTTTCTTCAATCCGATTACCAACCAACCCATTAAATCCAATATCAAGCATGCGGATAGCTTTCTGCAGCACTTCTTCAAATGTTCTCCCGATTGCCATGACTTCGCCAACGGACTTCATCTCGCTGCCAAGTTCAGTATTAACCTTTAAAAACTTTTGTAAGTCCCAACGCGGAAATTTCAAAACAACATAATCAAGTGCGGGTTCAAAACAAGATGAGGTTTCTTTAGTAATTATATTTTCAATTTCATTCAGATTGTAACCAATTGCAAGTTTTGTGGCAACGAACGCGAGCGGATAGCCAGTTGCTTTCGAAGCCAAGGCAGAACTTCGGCTCAAGCGTGCATTGACTTCAATAATTCTGTAATCATCGGATGTGGGTGACAAAGCATATTGAATATTGCATTCGCCAATGACACCGAGATGACGGATTAGTTTTATTCCGATTGACCTGAGTTTAAAGTTCTCTTTTGCTGATAATGTTTGTACCGGAGCAACAACAATACTGTCACCGGTGTGAATTCCCATCGGGTCAAGATTTTCCATCGAACAAACAGTAATGCAATTATCATATTTATCTCTGACAATTTCATATTCAACTTCTTTCCAGCCATAAAGCGATTCCTCAATTAAGACTTGATTGGTAAATGCAAATGCGCGTTGAAGTTTTTCGACCAATTCAATTTCGTTCGATACGATTCCAGAGCCCAATCCACCGAGTGCAAATGCAATTCGAACCATAACCGGATATTTTATTTCTGCTGCCGCAATTTTTGCTTCTTCAATATTATGGACAGTTCTACTTAGCGCACATTTCAATCCGGCTTCTTCAACCCGACTTGAAAATAAAAACCTGTCCTCCGTATCTTTAATCGTTTCAACCGATGTTCCCAATACTTTCACTTTATATTTCTCGAGTATTTTTTCTTCGTAAAGTTCTATTCCCACATTCAATGCTGTCTGTCCGCCGAAGCCCAGTAAAATCGCGTCAGGCTCTTCTTTGATTATCACTTTTTCAACAAATTCTTTTTTTATCGGGAGAAAATAAACCTGATCGGCAAGATGTTCGGATGTTTGTATTGTTGCAATATTTGGGTTTATCAAAACTGTTTTTATTCCGTCTTCCTTCAAAGCTTTAATTGCCTGACTGCCGGAATAATCAAATTCGCCAGCCTGCCCGATTTGTAAAGCTCCGCTGCCAAGAATTAAAACTTTTTGTGGTTTACCTTTTTTTATCATTCAGAAAATTCCTTTAAAAATTATTTTAATGCACGGACGAACATGTCAAAAATAAATTCAGTATCATCCGGACCGGGAGAAGCTTCGGGATGGAATTGAGTACCAAAAAATGGTTTTGAAATATGCATGATTCCTTCGTTTGTCCCGTCATTATCATTTACAAACCATTCACGCCAGTCTTCAGAAAGAGTTTCAGAATTTATTGCATATCCATGATTTTGTGATGTAATATAACATCTGCGCGTTCCCATTTCATTTACCGGCTGATTATGGCTTCGGTGTCCGTATTTTAATTTGAATGTATCAGCACCGGATGCAAGTGCAAGAATCTGACTACCAAGACAAATACCAAGCAGCGGTGTATTTTCAGCTATTGCTTTCTTTGTGTTCGCAATTGTTTCTGTACACATTTTTGGATCGCCCGGACCATTTGAGATTACAATTCCGGAACATTCTTCATTTGAAAAATCATAATCTTGTGGCACTTGCAGCACACTTATATTTCTTTCTGCAAATGCTCTGATAATATTATTTTTAACTCCGCAATCAACAAGAATAATTTTTTTGTCACCTTTCCTGTATAACTTCGGAATAGTTGTACAAACTTCACTAGCTAAGTTTCTGATGTTTGGATCTTCAACATTAAACTCCTCTTCATGAATTTCACCGCATATAATTTTACCCAGCATTGTACCCTTCTCACGCAGCTTCCTTGTAATTGCTCGCGTATCAACCCCAAAAATTCCGGGGATTTTTTCTTCTTCCATCCATTCATGCAGTGATTGTGAAGCATCCCAATGAGAATAGTCGAAAGAATAATCAGTAACAATCATTCCTTTTACTTGAATTTTGTCCGATTCAAAATCAACCAAAACATTGTCTTTAACTTTCTTTCCGGGGACACCATAATTTCCAATTAAAGGATAAGTGCAGACAAGAATTTGTCCGTGATACGATGGATCTGTTAATGTTTCAGGATATCCAACCATGCCGGTATTAAATACAACTTCTCCGTCACTATCTCCGTAGTACCCGAAAGAATATCCAGCGTACACTGAACCATCTTCTAAAATAAGACTTGCTTTTTTGTGTTTCATATTTGTCTTGGAAAATGAAATGAATATTTGGGATCGAAATATAAACACAAAAAGATTTTTTGGAAGAAAAAACTACTGGATTGGAACAATTCGTAATAAAAATGTTCTATTAAATTTTAACAATATCGCCCTGTTTTTCAGATTCTTCGGATTTTCTAATGTTTTTTCTTATGATAAAGCTATAAATAGTTTTGCATAAACATTAAATTGCCTTATATTTGCAGGCAAATTTTATAATTAACCTTAATAATTAATGACATTTGACAAAATTGACATCCAAATTTTGAATGTTCTGCAAGAAAAAGGCAGAACAAAGAGAAACGAAATTGCTGAAAAAGTCGGGCTTTCACTTCCCTCCTTAAGCGAACGACTAAAAAAGCTTGAGGAAAATGGCGTGATTCTCGGCTACTCCGCAAAACTGAATCGCAAATTTTTCGGATATGATATTATGGCATTCATAACAGTTGTGATGGCTTCTTCGAAAGATTATTCTTCGTTTTCATCGCATGCAAATAAAACTCCGGAAATATTAGAATGCTACTCGGTTTTGGGTGAAGGTTCGCATATCATGAAGGCAATTGTTCAAAACACTTCCGCACTCGAAAGTCTTCTCTCAAAAATTCAATCATGGCCCGGCGTTTCAAGAACAATCACAAGTTTTGTATTATCACCAATAAAAGAAACTACAATCATTCAAATAAAATAGGAGAAAAAATGACAGAAAAACTTTCGAATGCTGATAAGGTTCTAAACTTTGTCAAAACAAATAAAATTAAATTTATCGATTTCAAGTTCATGGATTTCCCGGGACAGTGGCAGCACTTCAGCGTTCCTTCCGCCCAATTGGAAAAAGACTCTTTCGAAGATGGTTTTGGATTTGATGGCTCATCAATTCGGGGTTGGAAAGCAATTAATGAAAGTGATATGCTTTTAATCCCTGATCCAAACACTATGTTTGTTGATCCATTTATTGAGGCACCAACAATAAGTATGATTTGTGATATTTATGAACCTGCAACAAAAGAAAAATATGAAAGATGCCCTAGGAATATTGCTCAAAAAGCGGAAGCATATTTGAAATCCACTGGAATTGCAGACACAGCCTTTTTTGGACCCGAAGCCGAATTTTTCATTTTTGATGATGTAAGATTTGACAGCGGACCAAATTTTTCTTTTTATGAACTAGATTCTAACGAGGGAAAATGGAATAGCGGAAGAGTGGAAAATCCTAACCTTGGTTATAAGCCAAGATACAAAGAAGGATATTTTCCCGTTCCTCCAACTGACGCTTTGAATGATTTACGAAATGAAATGGTATTGAAATTATTAGACGTCGGAATTCCGGTTGAAGCACAACATCATGAGGTGGCTTCCGGCGGACAATGTGAAATTGATTTAAAATTCAAGCCGCTGCTTCAGGCTGCGGATCAACTTTTATTATTTAAGTATATTGTAAAGAACACAGCAAAACTTAGAAACAAAACTGTTACTTATATGCCGAAACCGATTTTTAGTGATAATGGAAGTGGCATGCATGTACATACAAGTTTTTGGAAAAACAACAAACCTCTTTTTGCCGGCAGCGGATATGCAGGATTAAGCGAGATGGCATTATACTTTATTGGCGGATTGCTGAAACATGCTCACTCATTAATTGCTTTTACAAATCCGACAACAAATTCATTCAAACGACTTGTCCCGGGATTTGAAGCTCCTGTAAATTTAGCTTACTCGCAAAGGAATAGAAGTGCAGCAATTCGAATCCCAATGTACTCCAATAGTCCAAAAGCAAAGCGGGTTGAATTTAGATGCCCTGATCCGGCAGCAAATCCTTATTTAGCTTTTTCGGCAATAATGATGGCAGGAATTGATGGAATAACAAATAGATTAGATCCGGGAAAGCCGCTTGACAAAGATATTTATGACTTACCGCCGGAAGAACTTGCTCATGTTCCATCAACACCGGAATCATTGAATGCAGCTTTGCGTGCACTTGCAAACGACCATGATTATTTATTGAAAGGTGATGTCTTTACAGAAGACGTAATTAACACATGGATTAATTATAAGTTTGATAAAGAAATAAAGCCAATGGCATTACGACCTCATCCACACGAATTCGAACTCTATTATGATGTTTAATTTATGATTCTTTTTTTGTCACCCTTTGTATCCCTGCTTCAAGCAGATTTACCGAAGGGTGACAGATATTTTATGTCTCATTTGATAGCATAAATACGCATTCCGCTGCTGATAAAATGATTCACAAACCTCACGCATTCAAACAAAATTCTTTTTAAGAAGCTCTTTGGTTTGTAATAATTTATATCAATAACTCCAGTCTTCAATAAAAAATTCATCAGCAAATCGCCTTGTCGTGTTACAATTATTTTTCTGAATCCAGCTTTGACAAGAAATCTCCTGATTGTTTTATGTGAAAAAACCTGTAAATGTCCTTGCGGCATAAAATAGAACCACTTGTTTCCTTTAATTCTTCTTTCCGGGCAGTTATAATTTCCCGTGGTTAAAAATAATATTCCATCATTTTGTAACGAATCATAAATTTTGCCTAAAGATTGGGTTGGATTTGGAAGATGCTCAATTACTTCTTTCATCGAAATTACACTGTAGCAATTGGATTTTAGTTCTGCCGATTCGATTGACGCACGCAGTACTTTAATTCCATTTGAAGCAGCGAACTGTGACGCAAATTCGGATAGCTCAAGCGCTTCTGCAATAAATCCTTTCTGTTTTGCTTTGTAAGCAAATAACCCCATGCCGCAACCAACATCAAGTAATTTTAATTCTGTATTCTGCTTCGGTAAAAAACCTTTAATAGCCAAGATATCCCAGTCATTCAAATCAATTGTATTTGACTGCTGCTCAAATTCTTTTTTATACTCAACAGATTTGTCAAATCCCTTTCCGCCAAAGTAATCCTCGTTATACAATTTTTTTATTGCATCATCCGATAGTCTTGGATTTACGTAAACAAAACCACACTCATTACACTGAACATAATTAAAGCCATCGACAATATATTTGATTCGATAAGATTTTGATTTACAATAATTACAGCTTACTTCTTCGAAATTTTGATTCATGCTTTCCCTAATTAAAGATTTTAAATTTCTTTTGCTAAAGTAAGTTTTATAATATTTATATTTAAGTAAATCAGATTAAAAATTTGGAAAAATATATGGCGAAAAAATCACCAAAAACTTTTATCCTTGATACAAACGTAATTCTTCACGACCCCACTTGTATAAATCAGTTTCAGGAAAATAATATCGTAATTCCTCTTGCTGTAATTGAAGAAATCGACCACTTCAAACGAGGGAATCAGGTTATAAATCTTAATGCCCGCGAATTTACCCGCACACTGGATTCAATCACCGGCAATTCAATTTTCAATGGTGGAATTTCTCTTGGTAGAAATAAAGGGAAGGTTCGAATTTACATTACAAAGGGATTGACCAAAGAAATCAGAGAAGTGTTTCGCGAAGACACACCCGACCATAGAGTTTTGAGTACCGCTTTTGATTTGGAAAAACAAGCAAAAGTGAAAGGCAAAACAATTCTTGTTACAAAAGACGTAAATCTTCGTATGAAAGCAAAGGCTATTGGAATTTCCGCTGAAGATTATACGACTGATAGGATTGGTAATATTGACGAATTATATAGTGGCAAAGAATATCTTGAAAATTTTGATGATGTGGTAATTCAGAAATTTTACAAATCTCCGTTTCAAGTTCAAGCCGACAACATATTAAAAAAAATCAAGACCGAGGTTGTACCGAATAAATTTTTTATAATTCGAAATTCAAGCAGATCTGTATTGGCTCATCTCGATTCTGAAATGGAGATTTTCAAAAAGGTTGATAAGACTCCTTGTTATGGAATTGTTCCCCGCAACGCTGAACAGACTTTTGCATTGAATGCATTAATGAACGACGACATACCCATTGTTACTTTAACCGGAAAAGCGGGCACTGGAAAAACGCTGCTTGCACTTGCTGCTGCTTTGCAAGTCAGAAAATATTATCGACAAATCTATATTGCCCGACCTGTAGTTCCTTTGAGCAATAAAGATATCGGTTTCCTTCCCGGAGATGTTGAAAGCAAGTTAGGTCCATATATGCAGCCATTGTGGGATAACTTAAAGGTTATTCAGGATCAGTTCAAGGAAACAGATAAAAGTTATCAGACAATTACATTAATGATTAAGGAAGAAAAACTTGTGATTGAGCCACTGAGTTATATTCGTGGAAGAAGTTTGCAAAGAATTTTCTTTATTGTGGACGAGGCACAGAATTTAACTCCGCACGAAGTGAAAACAATTATCACCCGTGTAGGGGAAGGTACAAAAATCGTATTGACTGGCGATATCTATCAGATAGATCATCCTTATCTTGATGCCCAGTCGAACGGCTTGTCATATTTGATCGATCATTTCAAAGGTCAAAAACTATATGCCCACATTAATCTTGAAAAAGGAGAGCGTTCTGAACTTGCAGAACTTGCTTCTAATTTACTCTAAAAAAGGAACTGGCTATGAATAATTCAGCATTATTAAAAACAATTGTAATTACTTTTTCATTAATTTTATTCGGTTGTAAAGATCCAAAAAATGTAACTGAGTCAAATCAGCCACAGGAGGTAAATGTGTTTGAACAAAACCTGCTGCTTGGAAGAGGAATAAATCTTGGCAATGCACTCGAAGCTCCAAACGAAGGTGAATGGGGTGTTGTGCTTGAGGAGGAATATTTTAAGACAATAAAAAATGCAGGTTTTAATTCAGTAAGAATTCCAATCAAATGGTCTTCGCATGCTTCAAAAATTTCTCCATACATAATCACACCATCTTTTTTTGAACGTGTTGACTGGGCGATAAGTGAAGCGTTGAATAATAATCTTGCTGTAATAATTAATATTCACCACTACGATGAAATGCTTGCAAATCCAAAGGATGAAGAAGCAAGATTTTTGAAAATATGGGAACAGATAGCAACACGATATAAAGATTATTCAAGTGATTTTTTCTTCGAAGTACTTAATGAACCAAACGGAAGCCTTACTCCCGAAATTTGGAATCAGGTTTTGTCAAAAGGAATTACTAAAATCAGAGAGACTAATCCATACCGGACAATTTTAGTTGGCACAGCAGAATGGGGCGGAATTGGTGGGCTTTCAAAACTTGAATTGCCTAAAGACGAAAAAAATATTATTGTAACTTTTCATTATTATAATCCATTTAACTTCACTCACCAGGGAGCAGAATGGGTTTCCGGAAGCGAAGAATGGCTTGGAACGACATGGACAAATAAAGAAGAAGAAAGAAATGCAGTAATTAATGATTTTAACTATGCAATTTCCTGGGCAAGAAGCAAAAACGTTCCATTAAATTGTGGCGAGTTTGGTGCTTATTCAAAAGCCGATTTGAATTCAAGAATTTTATGGACTGCAATGGTAAGCCAATATGCTTATTCGGAAAAAATCAGTTTTCACTACTGGGAGTTTTGTTCTGGATTCGGCATATATGATAAAAATGAGAGGAAATTTATTGACGGTCTATTGAAAGCATTAATTCCAAATGTATAGTTCAAGAAAAGACAAAAAAAAAGAGCCCCAATTGGGGCTCTTTAGAGGGATTTCTTACTTAACCAATCTGACATCAGCTGCCTGAAGACCTTTTGGGCCTTGAGTAACTGAAAATTCAACTTTTTGATTCTCTTTTAAAGTTTTGTAACCATCGCCTACGATTGATTGAAAATGTACAAATACATCTTCGCCGTTTTCCTGTGAAATGAATCCAAAACCTTTTGTGCTGTTAAACCATTTAACAGCCCCTACTTTTCGCTCTGCCATACAGAACTCCTTAAAAATAATTAAATAAAAATTGACAGGCTTTGAAGAAAAAAGGAAGGTTTACTTCTACATCTACTTCTAAAGATACTGCCTTACGCCACAAACTTATATATTATTATTTATAAATCCTAATTAAATCTTTCTTTTTACTAATTTTTAATATTTATTTTATCGCTCTAATTATCTGTCAAAGATCGGATATTTATTCGCTCTGTATCTGTTAGATAACGGGTAAGGATGATAATTTATGAATTTTAAGTCATTCTCTGATGAAATAAGGCAACAAGAACAAACAAATCTTTCTTACATCATCCGTCATTTAAGTATATTTCAACCAGTATTATAAATATTTGAGGTAATGTTGAGTTTTGTATTGAAAGAAGTTTTAACTCAAAAAGAGTTGAAGAGGTTTATAAAATTTCCTTTTGAACTTTATAAAGGGAACAAATATTGGATTCCCCCTTTAATTTCCGATGATTTGAAAACGCTTGATAAAAAGAAGAATCCTGCATTCGAACTTTGTGAAGCAAAATATTGGCTTGTTGAAGAAAGCGGAAAAATAGTCGGCAGAATTGCAGGCATCATCAACAAAAGATATAATGATAAATTTAAAGTGAGATATGCACGATTCGGCTGGTTTGATTTTATCGACAATGAAACGGTTTCAAGTATATTAATTAACTCTGTCAGTGATTGGGCAAAGGAAAATGGACTTGACACAATTCACGGTCCATTAGGTTTTACTGACATGGATGGCGAAGGTTTGCTTATTGAAGGTTTTGAGGAGTTGAGTACTTTTGGTTCAATTTATAATTATCCTTATTACGAAAAACATTTGCAGAGACTGAACTTTGAAAAAGATGCAGATTGGGTTGAATATCATATCACTTTGGATAAGCAAATTCCCGAAAAAATTTTGCGGATGTCAGACATTGTTTTGCGCCGTGAAAAATTAAAAGTGCTTGAAGTAAAAAAGTCAAAAGATTTGCTTCCTTATGCCCGTGCAATTTTTTCTCTGATAAATGAAACATACAAAGATCTTTACGGCTTTGTTGAACTTACAGACCGTCAGATTGATTTATATGTTAAATCGTATTTCAGTTTTATAAAACCCGGTTTTGTGCCGATTGTTCTTGATCAAAAGAACAATCTCATTGCATTCGGAATTTCAATGCCATCGCTGTCAGTTGCAATACAAAAAGCAAAAGGCAAACTTTTCCCATTCGGTTTTGTTCATCTTCTCAAGGCAATGAAAAAAAATGACACTGTTGATTTGTATCTTACAGCTGTAAAATCGGAGTATCAAAACAAAGGTGTCAATGCAGTAATTATTTGCGAAATCAATAAAACACTGCTTGCAAATAAAATTTATCATGTCGAAACAAATCGCGAACTTGAAGTAAATTCAAAAATTCAATCGCAATGGAGATATTTTAACAGCAGACAGCATAAACGCCGGAGATGTTACATAAAAAAAATCAATTAAGGAATACATATGAACTTTGATGTAATAAAAAGCAATAAAATTTTTAACGGTAAAGTTTTTGATGTTAAAGTTGATGAAATTCGTTATCATGAATCGGGAAATCTTGGAATCCGTGAAGTGGCAATTCATCCCGGCGGAGCAGTGGTTGTTCCTGTTTCAAAGGATGGAAAAATATTTTTGATTTCTCAATACAGATATCCAATGAACGAAACAACAATTGAATTACCGGCAGGCAAGCTTGAAAAAAATGAAGACCCGCTAATTGCTGCTCAACGTGAACTGAAAGAAGAAACTGGTTTTTCATCGAAAGATATTGTTAAACTTGGAAAAATTTATACTACTCCGGGTTTTTGCAATGAAATCCTTCATATATATTTGGCGGAAAACTTAAATGCAGGCGAGCACGCACGGGAAGAAGGCGAACTCGGAATGCAACTGATTGAAATGTCACTTGACGAAATTGAAGAACAGATTTATGCTGGCAAAATAGTTGACTCAAAAACCATTTGTGGTGTTGAGATGTTTAAAATTTACCTAAAGAAAAAACAGAAAAAATAAATCAGGTCTTTTGCTGCTTCTTCTTTGCTGCAGGGAATAGAATATTGTTCAATATTAATCGGTATCCCGGTGAGTTTTTATGAAGTGACAAATCTGTTGGCGGATCACCAACTGCATGCTGATAATCTTCCGGGTCGTGCCCGCCATAAAAAGTAAAAGTACCTCTCCCAAAATTACCATGGATATATTTCACCTGATCTGTACCCGCACGTTCACCAAGAATGTAAACAGATTTTTTAATTAAACTTTTCCTAAACATCGTCGTCTGTCCCATAAATCCACGAACGATGTTAACATGATTCTGAATCAACATTGTCGGCACCGGATCATATTTTGCAGAGTAATCAAAAAGAGAAAAATAATCGTTTGTTTGATTTCCGATTTCTGTCGGTTGAATATCAATGTTTGAGTACTCATAAATATATGGATTCATCTCGAGCTTGAAATTTTCAAAAGCAAAAGTATTATTGAAATCAAGTTTGTTTTGAGCATCAGGATCAGCGGCATCGCCGTCGTACATTTTATCGGCAATATCAACATTCAGTGAAGCAAGCGAAATATCATATGAATCAGTTGCAGAACACATTGCAAAAAGAAATCCACCATCAGCAACATATTGTTTTATTGTTTTTACAACTTCTTTTTCCATGTCAGAAACTTTTTTATACCCAAGCTTTTTTGCTTCGCGTTCATATAACGCTTGCTGCTCAATATACCATTGCGCACCGCTGTAACTCGCATAAAATTTTCCGTATTGTCCTGTGAAATCCTCGTGATGTAAATGAAGCCAGTCGTATTTTGATAAATCACCACGCAGAATTTCTTTCAGCCAGATTTTATCGTATTTTACTTCTGCATAATCGAGAGCAAGTGAAACAGCGTCATCCCACGGAAGATAGCCTTCGGGTACAAACACCGCAATTTTAGGGGCTTTTTCCAGCCTTGCAACATCCATATTTTGTTCATCACTCTGAACCAAAGCCAAAATGTCCAAA
Source organism: Ignavibacteriales bacterium CG_4_9_14_3_um_filter_34_10 (assembly GCA_002790395.1). Taxonomy (GTDB): domain Bacteria; phylum Bacteroidota; class Ignavibacteria; order Ignavibacteriales; family Melioribacteraceae; genus UM-FILTER-34-10. The sequence continues at coordinate 15,993 of PFVB01000207.1, forward strand.
GCTTCTTGCGTTGATAAAATTTCAAAAGAAACACCTTTGATTCTACACTGTGATGCAAGTTCATTTGAATAGTTCAGCATAAAAGAACCGCCGCGATAGTTTAATAACCAATCACATGTGTTACCGTTTTGCAGTTCAGAAAAAGTAATCCCGTAGGCTTTTAAGTGATCGGTTTGATTTAAGTCCATGTTGATAAGAATCTTGCTTTGCCCGAATAAAGCAACCGCAATAAAAACAAAGCATAAAACTGTTTTCATAAATATTTTACGCAGACTTTTTATCTTTCTCAATATAGATTGGTTTCTGTCCTTTTTCAACCGTGTCTTTTGTAATTAAACATTTTTCAATGTTTGTTAAATTAGGAAGTTCATACATTACATCAAGCAAGATAGATTCAACAATTGATCTTAGTGCGCGTGCACCGGTTTTTCTTTTCATGGCAATTTTAATAATGCCATCAAGAGCTGCTTTTTCAAATTCGAGTTCAACCCCTTCTAATGCAAACAATTTCTGAAACTGTTTGATAATTGCATTTTTCGGTTCAGTTAAAATACTTTTCAATGCTTTTTCACTTAACGAATGAAGAGGAGAAATGATTGGCAAGCGTCCGACAAGTTCAGGAATTAAACCGTATTTTACCAAGTCTTCAGGCTCGACAAGCTTTATCAAATCATCTTGTTTTAAATTAGTTTTTGAGTCAACTGTGGTTTCAAACCCGATTGGATTTTTATTGATTCGTCTTGAAATAATTGGTTCAATACCATCAAAAGCACCGCCGCAAACAAATAAAATATTTTTTGTGTTTACATTTATTAAACTTTGTTCGGGATGTTTTCTTCCTCCTTTTGGTGGCACACCGGCAACGGTTCCTTCAAGGATTTTTAACAAAGCTTGCTGAACACCTTCACCGGAAACATCGCGGGTAATTGATACGCTTTCACTTTTGCGTGCAATCTTGTCAATCTCATCTATATAAACAATTCCTTTCTGTGCTTTCTCAAGATTGTAATCGGCAGCCTGTAAAAGTCTTACCAGAACAGTTTCAACATCATCACCAACATATCCTGCTTCAGTAATTGTTGTTGCATCTGCAATTGCAAATGGTACATCAAGAATTTTTGCAAGTGTCTGGGCAATTAATGTTTTACCGACGCCTGTCGGTCCAATCAGTAAAATATTGCTTTTTTCTATTTCAATATCATCAAGTTCATACAAGGTGGAATTTGAATTTATTCGTTTGTAATGATTATAAACAGCAACAGCAAGAACTTTCTTCGCATATTCTTGTCCGATAACGTATTCATTCAAACTGTTGTTAATCATCTCCGGAGTCAGTAAAACATCGCTTGGTTTCTTTGATGAATATGCCGCAAGATTATTCTTTAAAATGTCAACACTTGTTTTTATACAAATATCACAAATGTAAACATCAGGACCAGCAACCATTGAACTTACTTCCGAGCCGTCTCTCCCGCAAAAAGAACATTTTACCGGAGTATTTTGATTTTTTGTTTTCATAATTTTTCTTTGTTTTGTTCTTCAATCATATTTATTAATTCGCGTGACTTCTCGGCATAAATTGAATTCGGATATTTTTCAAGCAAATCACCTAATCCTTTTCTTGCCTCATTCATGTCTGCGACAACAAAATAATAAATACACCCTTTCAAAAATGCACATTTATCATTTAAAAAACTTATTTCTTCATCAGAAAGTTCTTTTAACAAAGCAAGCCCGAGCGGAATATTGCCAGTTATCAACTGAATTTCAGCAAGATTAAACTTTGCCATCTTGGATAACATCAGCAAATTTTCATTAGCAGAAATTTCTTTCAGAAGTGTTTCTGCAGCAGAAAAATTTCTTTGCTCAAAATAAAAATCAGCCTTGGAAAACTTCATCAGATTCAGCGAGTCGGTTTTGTTGAAATTGATTATAAGAAGTAATTCCAGAGCATCATTTGCAGCCGTATTATCAAGTTCATTTGTGATTTCATTTAAAATTGAATCTGCTAAAGAAAACCTGCCTTCCCAGAAATTTATTTTAGCAAGATAATATTTTGCAAAAGCAGATTTTTCAGATGTCATCCGTGGATATTTTGAGTAATTATCTATATCTTTTTTTGCAGCTTCAAAATTTCCCCAAAGTACTTTACAATAAGTTGATTTTACTTTAGAATCAAGTGCGAATTGTGAATAGGGAAATTTGGTTGAAATAAACTCAAAATTTTTTACCGCAACTTCAGGTTTGAAGAGTTTATATAAATAAATATTTCCCGCGCGGAACAATGCTTCGTTTGCAATTTCAGAATTTGGATTGCTTTTTGAAATTTCTTCATACATTTTTATGACATTAAGAAAAGCCTTTTGACCCGTTGTATCAATT
>PFVB01000142.1 GCA_002790395.1 Ignavibacteriales bacterium CG_4_9_14_3_um_filter_34_10
TAGAAATTTTCAGTTATGTGCAGTAATTATTTTTTTTGGTTAATGAATTGTTCGAAAATATGCTTGAAGCCTTTGGTTTTAGGGTGAAAAATATTATTCAATAAATATTTGCGAAGTGAGTCTTTAGATAATCCTCTTATTAATTTTCCATTGTCCGCAATAGATATCGCCGCAGTTTCTTCTGAAACAATCACACAAATAACATCTGCAACTTCAGATATTCCTAATCCGGCGCGATGTCTCATTCCGAGTGGAATATTTTTAAAGGAATTTTCCGGACTTAATGGAAGTGTACATCTCACGGCTTCAATAATATCATTATTAATTACTACTGCTCCATCATGCAGTGGTGAACGAGGGAAAAAAATGGATTTAAGTAAATTCTTATTAATCTTTGCATTAACTATTTCACCGGTTTCAGCAATTCCTTGAATTCCCGAACTCCTAACTATCACAATAAGAGCACCGTGCTGATTTTGAGATAATTCATAAGCAGTTTCAGAAATAATTTCTGAAACATTTGTTCGATGTGGTTTAGAAAACAATCTGGCAAGAGGGCTTCGTCCAAGAATCACTAAGAGTCTGCGAATTTCAGGTTGGAACAAAATAATAAAAGCAATGACCCAAATATCAGTAATAAGTTTGAGTAACCAACCGACTGCTTTTAAATTTGCTGCTTGTGCGAAGAAAGATAAAATTAAAACTACTATCAATCCAATAAATATTTGAGCAGCAACACTGCCTTTGAGGATCCGATATAGATTGTAAACAATGACTGTAACAATTAATATATCTATAATATCTAAAAGGCTGACAGTCATAAATCCTATTTTGAATATATCTAACATTTTATTCTACTTGGATATTTTGTGAAGTAAAATAATTTTCTCCCATAATCAGCATTTACAACATTATGGGTTCTAATAATTTTTGCACCATTAACCAAAGAAATACTTTCTAAAATTGCAGTTGAGACTTCTCTTTCATCGATTTTGAGATTTAATGATTTCCCGATAATTGATTTTTTTGAAACTCCAATTAAAATAGGACAACCAATTCCCTTGAACTCATCCAATCTGTTTAGCAACTTAAAATTATCGCTTACCGTTTTTCCAAATCCAATTCCAGGATCAATTATGATGTTTTTTATTCCTGATTTTTTTGCTAATGAAACTTTTTTATAAAGAAAATCGTAGACTTCCGAAACGACATCTGTATACAAAGGGTTTTCTTGCATATTCTCAGGATTGCCCTTCATATGCATAATTACACATGCAGCATTATATTTTTTAATCACATCAATCATTCCAGAATCAAAAGTCAGTCCGCTTATATCATTTACTATTTTAGCTCCCCTTTTAAGGGATTCCTCGGCAATTTTTGATTTCCTTGTGTCTATCGAAAAATTATATTTATCATTTTTCCCAAATTCATCAAAAATCGGAATTACCCTTTTTAATTCTTCTTCCTCTGCGATTGGTTTTGAGCCCGGTTTTGTTGATTCTCCTCCCACATCAATAATATCTGCTCCGCTTTCGTTCATCAATTTAATATGTTCTAACGCACTATCTAAATTGAAATATTTTCCACCATCTGAAAAAGAATCAGGAGTTGCATTCAAGATTCCCATGATCAATGAATAATCGTGTGAAATATTAATTACCCCAGATTTAGTTGCATTGTAAGTTAGGTAATTATTAATCACTGATGAAATTTTATGCCCAACATTTTCATCAATGTTTGATTTTATTGCGTTCGAAGCTTCTAAAATTTGTTCAAATGTTCCAAGCACAAAAAGACTTACAAATTTATTTTTCTTTAAGTAAGAAAATATGTCATTCTTTAAAAAATACTGGTGCAGCTCAGCAGCAATTTCATCAGAAATATTCCTTATTTCAAAACCAAAATAACCTTTCTCTCTTAAATATTTGAATATATTGTACTTGTTGTTGAATTCATCAAAAACATTTGGAGAATTAATATTAATAACCTGAACAATCAAAATATTCTCAATTTGTCAATTTCTTTTTATAGGCGATATTGCCTTCCATAATAGTCATTTCAACTTCAAAATCTTCATCCATTACAACCAAGTCAGCAATTTTTCCTGCTGCAATAATTCCTCTGCCTGTATTGATTACTTTTGAAGAATTTAAAGTCGCCATTCTAACCGCATCAGTAATTCTCGCATTAGTTGTTTCAATAATGTTTTTAACCGCTTTATTTAATGTAAGAGTACTTCCTGCCAAAGTTCCATCTACTAAGGTAGCAATGTTATCTTTCAATACAACTTTTTGATCTGCAAAATGGTACTCGCCTTCGTGCATTCCACCGGCTCTGATTGAATCTGTAATCAAAACAATGTTTTTTGAAGATTTCACTTTTAATAACAACTCTATTACCGCAGGATGAACATGGAAAGTGTCTGCAATTAATTCAATTTTTAATTCGTCCCGAAGTAAAGCGGCAGTGATGATACTTGGTAATCGATGATGAAATGGTTTCATTGCATTAAAAATATGAGTAATATGAGCAGCTCCATGTGCAATAGCTTTGTCGATCACTTCATAATTTGCAGTTGAATGACCGATTGAACAAATAACACCACTAAAAGAAGCGGCTCTAATCACTTCTAAAGCACCATCAAGCTCAGGAGCAATAGTCATAATTTTCATCAATCCTCTTGATGCCGCAAAAATATCTTTGAATAACTCAACAGATGGTTTCCATAAATATTCCTCATTCATCGCCCCTTTCAAAACTGGATTCAGGAATGGGCCCTCCATATGGATTCCCCGCATATTCATATTTGGATTATCTAAGATAAATTTTGACAGCGTGTCAAGATCATTTAATAAATCCTTTTTAGGTTTAGCATATAGACTTGGAAGTATCGTTGTTGAACCGTGGCTTAAAAAATATTCACTAATTATTTTATAACTACTTACAGAATAATCGGCAAATCCAAAGCCACCTCCGCCATGCACAAGAAGATCAACAAAACCTGGTGTGATTATCTTTCCGCTAACATCTATTATTTCACACTCAGGTGGAAAAATCACTTCATCTGTTTCGCTTACTTCATAAATTTTATCACCCGATATAATCACAGTCCCATTTTTTATCTCTTTAAATGGTGTAATTACATTGCCACCAACTAATGCATAAAACATAAATAACCCTTAGCCTTTAATTATATTTTTCAGTTCTAAAGTAGTGGCAGTAATATTTCCTGAATGAAAAATTGCTGAACCAGCAACAAATATATCACAACCATAGTTTGAAACTTCTTTGATATTTGATTTGTCAATTCCACCGTCAACTTCGATTTTATAATTGAGATTTTTAAGACTTCTTATTTTATTTAATTCATTGATTTTGTTTGCTGTATATTTTATAAATTTTTGTCCACCAAAACCCGGATTTACTGACATAACAAGTACAAAATCTAATGTTTCAAGTATACTTTCAATATATGAAATTCCTGTTGATGGATTAATTGCGATGCCTGCATAAGCCCCATTTTCCTTTATTAAATTAAGCACTCTATCCAAATGGACAACTTCCTCAGCATGCACCGAAATATAATTTGCACCTGCATTTATAAAATCTTTCACAAATCTATCAGGACTTTTAATCATCAAATGAACGTCAATCGGCAGCTTTGTTACTTTTCTAACAGCAGTAACAACCGATGCTCCAAAAGAAATATTTGGAACAAATATTCCATCCATAATATCACAATGGATTATATCAGCTCCGCCCATCTCAACATATCTGATTTGTTGAGCCATATTTGTAAAATCTGCTGATAAAATTGAAGGAGCTAAATATTTCATATTATTTGCTTTTAGAAATTATCACATCAATACTATCGCCAATCGCGACTAAATTATCCGGACTGGGATATTGATCAATGATAGTATTGGTTAATAATGAAGTTGAAGTAATATATGTCCTTCGTCCAAGATATAAATTATAACTTCTCAAAATAATTTCGCCTTCTTTCAGAGATTTTGAAATTAGATTAGGAACTTTAACTTTTCCTGATTGCGGACCAATGCTAACTTTTAAAAAGACATAATCATTTTTATAAAGTTTTGTTCCTTCCGAAAATTGTTGCGCAATAATTATTCCACTATTTTCATCCGATTCGATTTCTTCGATCGAAGATATTTTTAGGCCAAGTCTATCTAAAAGTATTCTTGCTTCTCTTGCACTTCTTCCTATTAAACGAGGCATTGATACTTGTTCCTCACCGCCGGATATATAAATATAGACTCGTCTATTACTTTTTACCTGACTTCCAAAATGTGGTCTTTGAAATAAAACATGATTAATAGGAATTTTATTATCGAATCTTTGCCCAATTTCAATTGGATTTAATCCATTCGACGATAAAAGATTTTTTGCATCTTCTTTATCCATTCCAACAACATTTGGAACAATTATAGGATCACTGCTAACCAACCATGGCAAAAATAAGCGATTCAAAAAAAACACAAATATAAAAAACGCTAAAAAATAAGCAGCAAACCTTTTTAGTTTTGAATTAAGGAATTTTTCTTTCATGTAGCAAAAATACTAAATGACTGAAAGTTTATCAAAATTAAAACAAAATAATTTCTTTTTTATTTGAGAAAACATCTATATTTTAGCGTCGTAAAACAATATATCATCCTAAAAGTGCAAAAATTAATTTTTTATTTAAATAATATCGCTTGGAAACAAAATTATTTTTGTTTAGCATTAAATATTTATCAAATAAAACCTTCTCATCAAATATTTTTAAGGAGAATTTATGGTTGATACTGTTTGTATTATTGAGGACATTTATTATTCAAAACTTCTTCCTTTAGTCTATTTTCGACCGGTATATGATTTACGTTGTGGAATTTTAACTCTTAAGGAAAAGATCCAAAAATATTATTCAGATATTCCCCTTTCTCTTCATTGCAGGTCATATTTAAGTGATTCAGTAAAAAGAAGTAATCCTAATGTTTTGGTTAATGACTTGCCAAAAGATATCAAGAGTTGCCTTTTTATTAATGGGCGAGTAATTGTTGATGCTAATTTCAGGGATAAAGTACCATCTGATGGCTCAGATACTTTATATGTTGATGGAGAAACAATAATTGCGGCAAGAGTAAGCGGACCAAATCTTGATTTTTTAAGAAAATCCATGAATGATGTATTCACGATTTCTGATTTTTCTGGATTGCTAAAAAAAGAAATCAAGGTTGATTATATTTCATACCCATGGGATTTAATCAAGTATAACGGGAAACAGTTAGTTTCTGATTTTAATTTACTTGTTAATAAAAATGAAAATAATATTAAAGGTAAAATTTATGAAGGCGCAATATTAGTTAGTAAACAAAATATTTTTATCGGGGATAATGCAGTTATAAAACCAAACGTTGTGATTGATGCGGAAAACGGTCCTATTTACATTGATAGCGATGCTAAAATATTTTCCAATGCAGTGATAGAGGGACCTGCATATATCGGCAAAAAAAGCACTGTTAAAATTGCCGCCAAAATTTATGAGAATACAAGCATCGGAGAAGTTTGCAAAGTTGGTGGAGAAGTTGAGGATTCAATAATTCATTCATATTCAAACAAGCAACACGATGGATTCTTGGGACATGCGTATTTAGGTTCGTGGGTCAACCTCGGTGCTGATACAAATAACAGTGACTTAAAAAATAATTATGGAAGTGTTAAAGTTGTGATCAATGATGAGCAAATCGACAGTGGCTCTATGTTTGTTGGCTTAACTATGGGTGATCATTCAAAAAGCAGCATTAACACAATGTTTAACACAGGCACCGTTGTTGGAGTTTCATCTAATGTTTTCGGTTCAGGATTTCCTCCCAAATATATTCCATCATTTACTTGGGGTGGCTCAGATTCACTTACTTCCTACGCATTGGACAGAAGTATTGATGTTGCAAAACGAGTAATGGAAAGAAGACATATAGAATTTTCAGAAATAGATGAAAGGATATTTAGAAAAGTCTTTGACCTTACAAAAGAGGAAAGAAGAAGAAGAGGAATGCCAAATTAAAAACAGGAGAAATTATGAGATTAATTATTCAACCAAATTATGATTTAGTATCAAAGTGGGCTGCAAATTTTGTGGCAAAAAGAATTAATGAATATAAACCAACTGCTAAAGATCCATTTGTTCTTGGTTTACCTACTGGATCTTCTCCAATCGGAATGTATAAAGAATTGATCAAGTTGGTTAAATCTAACAAAGTTTCATTTAAAAACGTGGTCACTTTTAATATGGATGAGTATGTTGCCATACCTGAAAATCATCCGGAAAGTTATCATTCATTTATGTGGAATAATTTTTTCAAATATATTGATATTCAAAAGAAAAATGTTAATATACTTAACGGTAATGCAAAGGATTTAGAAAAAGAATGTATCGAATATGAAATTAAGATTGAAAAATATGGTGGTATCCATTTATTTGTTGGTGGTATTGGTCCAGATGGACATATTGCATTTAATGAACCCGGTTCTTCTCTTTCTTCACGAACTAGAATCAAAACTTTAACACAGGATACAATTATTGCTAACTCAAGATTTTTTGATAACGATATTTCAAAAGTACCAAAAACAGCATTGACTGTTGGAGTTGGGACTGTTTTGGATGCCGATGAAGTTTTAATAATAATAAGCGGACACAACAAAGCGCGTGCTTTAGCAAAAGTTGTTGAAGAAGCTGTTAATCATATGTGGACTGTTAGTGCACTACAAACACATCCTAAAGGATTAATTGTTTGCGACTATGCTTCAACTTGGGAATTAAAGGTAGGCACAGTGGAATATTTTAAGGATATCGAATCTGAACACTTGAATCCAGATACTCTTTTATAGTATTCTATAAACGCAGTTATTTCTTAATTAGCATTAATTAATTAATGTACAGGGATTATTTATATCTTTATCGTTGTGTGAATGAATTAAAAAAAACATTCATTAATTCAGATGTCATTGAAGCATTTTCACAACAGAAAGATACTTTATTAATTCACTGTCCCAGTTTGGAATATCCTTCCCGTCATTTATCAATTTCGCTGATTCAACAAAAGCAATTTTTATTAATCAAAAATGATTTCCACAGAGCAAAAAAAAACACGCTTAATTTTTTCAGCGAATTATTTCCGGCTAAATTGACAAATATTAAAATCGCTTTGTTTGAAAGAAGCATTAAATTTTGTTTCAATGGTTTTGATTTAATAATTATTATTAAAGGTAATTCAGGGAATATTTTTATAGTAAAAAATAATGTGATTGTTTCCTCTTTCAAGAAACTAAAAGATGTTGATGATTTTAACATTTTTATAAATTCATTAAACTTTGATGCATATTCAGTTCATAATGAATTCCCTTTAGTTTCCGTTGAGGAGAAAGCCATAAAAAAACATTTTCCTTTCTTATCTAATATATTTGAAAAAGAAGTTTTATTGCGGAGTAATGCAAAAGACGATTATTATGAAGTTATTCATACATTAATAGATGAAATTTATCAAAACAGAATTGGCGTTTTTTATTTTAAAACTCTCAATAAAACTATTTTTTGCCCGATATCATTTTTAATTGCAAAAGATTCGCAATTGCTTTCTTTTGAGTTTGATAATTATAATGATGCATTAAAAGAATATTTAATTTTAAGTGAAAAGAACCAGAAGTATATTTCAATGAAAAAACAGATTGATTCATACTTAAATAAAGAAATTGAATATCTTTCAAAAACATTAAATAAGTTAAAGCAAAGAATCGATGCCGGAAGCAAATCAAATGAATATTATAAAATTGGTAATTTATTAAAAAGCAATTATTCATCATTAAAAAACGGTTTAACTAAAATAGAATTGGAAGACGAAGACAAAATTTTAGGAATCAAGTTGAAATCAGAATATTCACCCTCAGAAAATGTGAATATGTATTTTGAAAAAGCTAAAGATGAGAAAAAGAATTTTAGTAAATCACTTGGACTTTATTCTTCATTTCAAAATAAATACAGTTCATTCCAAGAATTAAAATCAAGCGTGGATTCGATCTCAACCTTTGATGATGCTTCAAATATTTTTAAATTACTGAAAATTAATCCAAATAATAAGGCTAAATCAAAAAACAATAATATGAATAAGTTCAGAGAGTTTATTTTAGAAGAAAAATATAATATTTATGTCGGTAAGGATAGCAAAAGTAACGATGAACTTAGTCTGAAATTTTCTCAAAAGAATGATTATTGGTTTCATGCAAGAGGTGTACCTGGCTCACATGTTTTGTTAAGAGTAGTGAGCACAAAGGAAAACATTCCAAAGGATATCATTAAAAAGACTGCTTCGATAGCTGCATTTTATAGCAAAGCGAAGACAGCTTCTCTTGTTCCAGTTTCATATACTTTCGCTAAATATGTTATAAAGCGGAAAGGAATGGAGCCAGGAAAAGTGCAAATCACGAATGAAAAAGTTGTAATTGTAAAACCCATTATTCCAACAAATTGCCTTCAAACTGGGAATGAAGATGAGATCTAAAATTATAACATTTTTAACTTTGATTATTCTACCCATTATTATTGGGCTTGCTTATAATTCTATCACTCCTTTTGGACTTAATATTTTTCACACAAACAAGAAACATTTTGAATCTTCATCTCTTCTGTTTCATGGTATTAATGCAACAAAAGTAAACAGTGATATATTCTCCTTAATCTCAAAAGATGTTTGGAAACTTAATGATCGGCATATTATCGTTTTTATTGATGCAAGAGATCCTTGGGAATATTCAAAAAAAAGGATTGCAAATTCAATAAATATTCCTCAGTTTAGTTTTGATCTCAACGATCCAAAATTATTAGCCTTGAATAAAGAAAATTTATTTGTTATTTATTGCAGTAGTGAAGATTGCGACCTGAGTTTCCTTTTGGCAAAAGAATTAAAGCGGGCTAAGTTTAAGAATTTGGCGATAATGAAGGATGGAATTGAAGGATGGAAGAATAATGGTCTTCCAATGGAAGGATGTGAGCCATGACTAAAATACTTGCCTCAAAATATTTGATCATAATCTCGCAGTTGATTTTAGCAATTGTATTCATTGTTGCAGGAATTGAAAAAATTTCTGATCAGACAATATTTGCAACTAAGATCAGCAATTATAAAGTATTCCCCATTTGGTCAATTAATTTTATTGCAATTTCTCTTCCATGGATTGAATTAATTAACGGTGTTCTTCTGATTTATGGTATTCGCAAAAAGGAAATCGCAGGTATTTTTGGATTTTTATTATTCTTTTTTATAGTTCTCATTTTTATTTCAATTTTGAGAGGATTAGATATTGATTGTGGATGCTTTGGAACTATTGATTCAATAAAGGTTGGTTACGCTAAAATTTACGAAAACGTTTTTCTCTTTATTCTTTGTTTACATCTCTATTTTTTTTCAGATAAAAAAGCTAATGGAATTTAAGGAACTGCTTAACAAAAAAAAACGCCCGCTTATTCTAGATGGTGCAATGGGTAGTTTATTGGAATCAGAAGGAATTTTGAATAAAGATTTACTTTGGTCTGCAAATGCTTTAATTGATCATCCCGAACAGGTATTTAACATCCATCAACAGTACTTACGTGCTGGTGCGGATATTATAACTACAAATACATTTCGGACAAATCCTTTTGTCTTTGATTTATCCAATTTAAGTAACTTTGATTTTTATGTTGATAAAGCAGTCTCGATTTGTAAAAGTGCTGCAATAGATTTTAGTGATGTCATAATTGCCGGTTCAAATCCACCGGCAGAAGACTGTTATCAGAAAGAAAGAACTATAAATAACAATGCGCTTTTTGAAAATCATATACAACATATTGAACGATTAATTTTTAATGATGTTGATATTATTTGGAACGAAACATTTAGTCATTTAGATGAAATCATTTTCGTTTGCAAATATTGTTCATTGAATAATTATCCATTTGTAATTAACATATTCTTAAACAATAATCTCAGAATATTGAGCGGTGAAAATATTGATTTAGTGGTTGATATAATTAAAGATTTTAACCCGGTAGCAATTGGCTTCAATTGTATTTCTAGTGATACTTTCTCAAAAATTAATGCTAATGTATTTACAAAGCATAAATATGGATATTATTTTAATTGTGGTTCGGAAATTCACGATGAAATAATACACTGTGAGATAAGAGAAAATGATTATAAAGATATTGTAAAAAAGAATATAACCAGTAATCTGGTTTTTGTTGGATCTTGTTGTTGTTCCAGTCCGGCTCATACAAAAGCTATAAAGGAAGCATTCGATGAAATTTATAAATCTTAAAGCACCTGCAAAAATAAATATTGGATTGAAAGTACTCGAAAAAAGATTGGATGGTTTTCATAACATACAAACTTTATTCTATCCGATAAAAGGTTTATATGATAGTATAAATATTTCAAAGGCAGATATAAATTCATTCAGTGGTAATTTCCCTAGTGATGTTAATGAATCTAATAATCTGATTCTTAAAGCAAAAAAATTAATAGAGGATTTCTGCAAAAATAAATTTACTTGTGAAATTAAAACATTCAAGAAAATTCCTATTGGTGCGGGTCTTGGTGGAGGCAGTTCCGATGCTGCAACTACATTGATTGGATTAAATTCGTTATATAATCTGGAACTACCTGTGAATATTTTAACCCAATTAGCATTAAATATTGGTTCCGATGTTCCCTTCTTTCTAAATTCAAAACCTGCAATTGGAATTTCACGGGGAGAATTATTAGAGGAAATAAAAATAAATATTCCGTACTATATTTTATTGATAAATCCCAATATTCATATCTCAACAAAATCTGCATTTGAAAATATCACTCCGAATAATCAATTAATAAATTACTATAATCTTGATTTTACAAACGAAACAAATTTGAATATTTATCAAAAGGAAATATTAAATGATTTTGAAATCACAATCTTCAACTTGTATCCGGAAATAAAAAATATTTGCAAGATAATGTTTAATGCCGGTGCTTTATTTTCAAAAATGACCGGTACCGGCTCAACAGTTTTTGGATTCTTCAATAAGCAATCGCAGATTCAAGAAGTGTTACAAAAATTACCCAAACAATATTTCCACCATATCGAAATTCCGCATGAAGACTTATAATTGTCAACAGATTATTATATCTTACCGCGAATTAAACTTACTTTCTCAGTAAGCATATTGTCACCAAGAGTTGCGGGTAGTTTAACAATAAAACAGACCCCTGGCCTATTGTCAGATGATAATTTAGACGGGCTTTCAACTTCAATTTCACCGTTATGATAGCTAATGATTTCTTTAACTAATGATAATCCTAGACCGCTACCTTCTGATTTATAATCTTTAAGATTTGATCCTCGATAAAACTGCTCAAAAACCTTTTTTAAATCCTTTTCAGGAATTCCAATTCCATCATCAATAATTTTAATAATATAATAACTCTGATCTTTATCGAATTCAATCCAAATTGTCCCGCCATTATCTGTGTATTTAATCGAGTTCGAAATTAAATTTGAAAACACTAATGAAATTAGAGCCTTGTCACCATAGTAATTCATTCCATTCTGAAAGTTCTCAACAATTTTGACATCTAATAATTTACTGCTGATTAAATCGTTTTTTTGCTTTATGGTTTCACGAAACGTCTCTTTCAAGTCAAAGTATTCAAAGAAAGTCTGTTCCAATAATTTCAATCGAGAAATTCTTAGAACATTATTAATTAATTCTAATCCTTCATCTACTCTTAAATTAATTCTCATTAATTTTTCTTCAACAGATCCGTTGATCGGTCCCAAATATTTTTTAAGTATAACCTCAACCAAAGATTTTATGGCTGCAATAGGTGATTTTATTTCGTGAACAACTCCCATAATATATTTTTGTTTTGTGATTTCAGCATTATTTAATTGTTCTAACGCGAATCGCAATTGCTCTTCTCTTTTCAATAAATTTCTTGCCATTCTATTAGCAATTATTACTGTTAAAAACATTAGCATTCCGAATACTAACACAAAAATAATATCATAAGATAAAGTATAATTAACGGGATTTACCAATAAGCCTTTTATTGAATGCGTTGGGATAATATCAATTCTTTGAAAGTGAATTAATAATGAGTAAACAAAAACAACAACAGCACAAATTGAATAAATTATAACCCCGGGCAAAATCATACTTCCAATAACCATGTGAAAAATAAAAAACACATACAATGGTGATTCTATTAATCCGGTATAATAAATAAGCAACATCAAAGAAACTAAATCTGCTAGCATTTGTAATAAAGACAGATGCATACAATTAAATTTAACCGGATCACATAAAATATATTTTCTGATTACCTGAAAAAAAACGTTGTATAGAAAAATTGAAAATGCGATTGCACTAATTGAAGTAATTTGAACATTTGTAAAATTCAGTTGAAAAAGAAATTTTCCAAGAAAAAGAAAAGATAAAAGTCCTATAGCAGCAAAATATCGAATTTTAATTAACCAAAGATTTCTTCGGCGAATAGTGTTCCAAAATTCAGAATAATTGTATGTCCAATCAGGAACTAATAAACTCATAATATTTCCATTTCTTTGGATTAAAAATAATAAAAAGCCGGACTTAAAAAAGCCCGGCAATATATAAACTATAAATTTTTATTTACCGTATTCATATACTATAAAAAAATCCTGATCAATTCAATCTATCCAATTAGAATAAAAAATATTGAAATGTCATTTTGATTCCGAATTAATTCAGCAGTCTGGAAACCTTTTCAATAATCTCATCGGGAGAAATTGGTTTTTCAACAAAATCATCAACGGGCACCATCTCTCCGGCACCAAATTCAAATCCGATTGCTTTTGAAACCGATGTGTACATTAGAATAGGTGTTTTTACTTTTTCCTTTCTGAACTTTTGTGCAAGGAAAAAACCATCATCGGGTTCATCCATCATAACATCCAGAATTATTAAATCAGGTTTATTTAATATAACAAGCTCGTAACCATCCTCCGGATTTGATGCTGTTATTATTTTATGCCCTTTTGATTTTAATACCAGCGTCGTGGCTTCGATGATATCGGGATCATCATCAATAATTGCAATCAGAGACATTATGTTCTCCTATCCATTTTTTGAAGAATTATTTATTGGCAACCATATTATAAAAGTTGTCCCTTTTTCAAATTCACTTTCCAATTCTATTTTTCCTTGATAAGATTCAACGATACGCTTAACTATAGTTAAACCTAATCCAGTTCCACTAATGTTTTTTGTAAGTTTATTTTTTGCTCTAAAAAACTCGTTAAATAATAATCCTTTGTCTTCTTCCTTCAACCCAATTCCAGTGTCCATTATTTTAATCAGAATATAATTGCTTTCTAATTTAGTGAAAATATTAATATATCCCCCATTTCTATTATACTTTATCGCATTACTCATTAAATTCATAAACATTCTTGATATCTCACTTGTGTCTAAGTTAATCTCCGGAATATTATCACCTAATTGTAGAGCTAAGTGTATATTTTTTTTGCTAATTTCTAATTCAAATATTGGAATAATATTTGAAATAATCTTATTAATATTTACACAAACTATTTCACGGTATTTTTTCTTCATCTCCATTCTGGAAATATCAAGCAAATCATTAATTAACTCAAGAGCTCCTTTTAATCTTTGAACTGACCTATTAAAAAAATCAACTTCCTGTTCTTTTGTTATTTTAATTTTTTCATCTTGCATAAGTTGAAGAAATCCTAGTGCAGCGAGTACCGGTGATTTTAATTCATGAGCCACCATCGAAATAAATTGATTTTTAATAAATTCATTTTTTTTAAACCCTGTAATATTTTTCAGAATAATAACAACACCGGCAAAACTTCCGTCAGAATGGAGAACGGCAGAGCATGTTGCATCCAAAAACATCACACCTTTTGTTACGATTTCAATTTGAGTAGTTATGGATTTATTAATTATTGTCTCGGCATTGAGAAAATCTTTTAAAATATTTTTCAACTCATCCGGCAATCTTTCAAGAATATACTCACCGATTTGTATTGATTTCCAATTAAGTTTGTTCAATGCGGCATGGTTAAAATAAACAAGTTCCCCAATTTTATTGATCAGCAAGACTCCGCTTGATATTGATTCTATTATTGTATTCAGACGGCTTTTTTCATTGGCAATTT
Source organism: Ignavibacteriales bacterium CG_4_9_14_3_um_filter_34_10 (assembly GCA_002790395.1). Classification (GTDB taxonomy): domain Bacteria; phylum Bacteroidota; class Ignavibacteria; order Ignavibacteriales; family Melioribacteraceae; genus UM-FILTER-34-10. The sequence goes on from PFVB01000142.1 coordinate 14,242, forward strand.
CAAGTAAAAATTCTTCTTTTTCATTTCGTAATAATTCCGATTCAACAAGAATCTTTCTTTGTTTAATTCCCTGCTCTAATTGAAACAATAATTCATCAGGCGAAAATGGTTTTGGTATATAACTAAAAGCTCCTAATCTTACTGAACTGACAGCTGCTTCAATACTTGCAAATGCAGTGGAAACAATACAAATTGAATTGGGTTTAGATTCTTTAATTTTTTTAAGAACTTCATATCCCTCTATATCCGGCAACTTCATATCAATCATAATAATATCAAAATCATTTTTCAAAGCCAATTCAATTCCAGACAGACCATTTTTTGCAATTTCAACATAAAAAGATTCGTTTTCCAGAAAGCTTTTAATCCCCTCTCGCAAAGCCTTTTCATCATCGATTACTAATATTTTAGGTTTCAGTTCTTGCACCTAATTCACAAACTTTTCGAGTTTTGAAATTAATTCTTCTATTACAACAGGCTTATTTAAAAAACCATCACATTTAATCCATGCTTTTTCTTCGGGAGTTGTAGTCCCAAATTTAATTCCTGTATCATAGGTTGCCGAGGAGAGAATTAAAACAGGAATTTTTCTGCCGTGTTCTGTGTTTTTAATTTTGTGACTTAATACAAAACCTGAATCAGGCCGTTCCATAATTAAATCAATGATTGCTGCATCAGGTAATTCTTTCATAAATTGAATTAACCCTTCTTTTGCACTATCAGCTGTTATTATATTAAGTCCTAATGATTCAAATAATATTTTGTTTTGCTCAAGTAAATCAATATCATCATCCACTAATAATATTTTCTTATAATTATCTATCGACTTCATAAATCTCCTGCGAATAATCTATAATTATTGAATTAAAACTATTTAGCCCCATTCTATCCTATCTTTATATAAAACATAAATCTCAAATAATTTATTTAGAGATTTTAAACCCAGCTTTATTGTCCTATTATTCAAAATATTACTTAAGCATTATTTCTAAGTATCGATTTTCGATCGATATAACTTGTATGTAAAATTCTATGTGCTTCAAGACTATTTGGTTCACCAAAGAATTCATCATAAATTTTTAAGACAATAGGATTTTCATGCGACATTCTAATGCTCGACTTAGTGTCAATATTATACAAAACATCCATTCGTTTTTTTATTTTTTCCGGTTTCTGATGAATAGGCTGCCCACCACCATTGATACAACCTCCGGGACAAGCCATCACCTCGATAAAATGATATTTGCTTTTTCCTTCTTGCACATCTTTTACTATCTCTCGTACGTTGCCGATTCCATTTACTACAGCAACATTAATTTGCTTTCCATTTATAATTATAGAGGCTTCTTTAACACCACTCATTCCACGTAAATCATTTAATTCCAATGTTGGTAATATTTGATTTGTAAGTTTAGAATAAGCCGTTCTTAAAGCTGCCTCCATAACCCCTCCAGAAGTGCCAAAAATTGCAGCAGCGCCCGTTGATACACCAAGAGGATTATCAAACTCATCTTCCGGTAAACCATTAAAATCTATTCCTGCCATGTTAAATATTCTTACTAATTCTCTAACCGTTAATACTGCATCCACATCAGGCATATTTTCTTCTGTTAGTTCCGGTCGGTCCGATTCATATTTTTTAACAGTACAAGGCATGATTGAAACCACAAAAATATTTTCCGGCTGTAATCCCATTTTTTTTGCATAATATGTTTTTAACAATGCACCTTCCATTTCATGTGGAGATTTGCAGGTAGAAATATGATTTAATATTTCGGGATTATTTTGCTCAACAAATTTAACCCAACCGGGGCAACAACTTGTAAACATGGGAAGAACACCACTGCTAGTTATTCTATTTATTAACTCGGTTGATTCTTCCATTATTGTTAAATCTGCAGCAAAGTTTGTATCAAAAACTTTTCTAAATCCTAATCTTCTCAATCCGGTTACAATTTGCCCTGTAACATTAGTTCCGATAGGCAAATTATATTCTTCACCTAAAGAAGCTCTTACAGCAGGAGCAATTTGGACAATACAATATTTGTCTTTGTTGGTTAAGGCGTTAATGACTTCCTTTGAATGACTTTTTTCACGAAGTGCCGCAGTAGGACAAGCTAAAATGCATTGTCCGCAAAGAATGCAATCGCTTACATTCAACCCTTTGTTGTAAGGTGTAGTTACATTACTCCTAAAACCACGATTGGTAAAATCAATTGCACCTATCTTTTGTATTTCATTGCAAGTACGTACACATCTACCGCACAAAATGCACTTTGCCGGATCTCGCTCAATAGAGGGACTTGAAATATCTATTGCATGATTTTTCTTTTCTCCAGCAAATCTGTGCTCTCTTATTGCATATTTTTCAGATAAATCTTGAAGCTCGCAATTTTTATTTCTTACACAAATCAAACAGTCTTGTGGATGATTTTCGATTAATAATTCCACAATAGTCTTTCTTGCGCGTCTTACTCGTGGAGAATTTGTTTGAACAACCATTCCTTCTGCAACAGGAAATGCACAACTTGGAGTCAATCCACGCATTCCATCAACTTCTACAACACACATTCGGCAAGCCCCTGTTGGGAATAAATCTTTCATGTGACATAATGTTGGAATATCAATACCTACTGATTTGGCAGCATCCAATATAGTCATTCCATTTTCTGCTTTAACATTAATATTATTTATTGAGAATTCAACCATTGCGTCTCCTGGATTTAATTAACTGAAATGGCATCAAAACGGCAAGTATCCACACACATTCCACATTTAATACACTTTGATTCAATTATAAAATGTGGATGTTTTTTCTCACCTACAATTGCCTCATTAGGACATTTTCGCTCACATAAGCCGCAACCTGAGCATAAATCAGTTTCAATTTTGTAAGTTAATAATTCTTTACAAACATGCGATTCACAAACTCTATCATATATATGAGATTCATATTCTTCTCTAAAATATTGTAGCCCTGAGAGAACCGGATTTGGAGCACTTTGCCCTAAGCCACAAAGCGAAGTATCTTTAATTACTTCCGCAAGTCTCTGCAAATGAATTACCCCTTTAAATCGCTGAAGAACATCAGCCTTACTTTCTTCTTTTGAATATGATTTAGTAATTCTCTCAATAATCTCAAGCATTCTTTTAGTTCCTTCACGGCACGGTACACATTTTCCACATGATTCATTTTGGATAAATGTCAGAAAGAATTTAGCAACATCAACCATACAAGTGCGTTCATCCATAACTACAAATCCACCAGAGCCCATCATTGCACCTACTTGTTTTAGTGATTCATAGTCCACTGGAGTATCAAGAACCGCATCCGGCAAGCAACCACCTGATGGGCCACCAATTTGAACAGCTTTAAATTTTTTGTCATCCGGAATTCCTCCGCCAATATCAAAAACTATTTGTCTTAAAGAAATTCCCATCGGTACTTCTACTAATCCTGAATTTTTAATTTTTCCACTTAGCGCAAATACTTTTGTACCTTTACTTTTTTCTGTTCCGATTCCCGCAAACCATTTACTCCCATTATTTATAATGTTAGAAATATTTGCAAAAGTTTCAACATTATTAATAACTGTTGGTTTCCCAAATAAACCAGAATCAGAAGGATACGGAGGACGTGGCTTTGGCATTCCTCTCTTCCCCTCAATTGATGCTATCAATGCAGTTTCTTCGCCACAAACAAAAGCACCGGCACCTTTTTTAATTTTTAAATCAAATTTAAAACCTGAATCAAGAATGTTTTCTCCAAGCAAACCATATCGCTTGCATTCTGATATTGCATTTTCCAATTTTTGTATCGCTAACGGATACTCGGCTCTACAATAAATATAACCAAAGTCAGCTCCAATCGCATAACCACCGATAATCATTCCTTCCACTACATTAAACGGATCACCCTCCAAAACTGAGCGATCCATAAAAGCTCCGGGATCACCTTCATCAGCATTGCAAACGATATATTTATTCTCTGAAATTTTTGCGTTTGCCAATTTCCATTTTAATCCAGTCGGAAAACCTCCACCGCCTCTTCCTCTTAATCCACTCTCAATAATTTCATTAACCACATCTAATGGTTTCATATTTCT
>PFVB01000215.1:0-82 GCA_002790395.1 Ignavibacteriales bacterium CG_4_9_14_3_um_filter_34_10
AAAAAGAAATTCAGACAGGCATATGACTACAAAGAAAACGGAAAGTATGTTTATCGTCATCTGATGAATAAAAAAATTATTT
>PFVB01000215.1:88-4352 GCA_002790395.1 Ignavibacteriales bacterium CG_4_9_14_3_um_filter_34_10
ACCCGTCAGAAAATACTGCACGAGAATTATATTCTTATCTGAAAGAGAAAAATCTTTTCAATAATTCAGATATTAAAAAGAGTGAATTTTATATAAGTGTGCCGAATTCATTGAATAAAACTGTCAGATTAGATAATAATGGCAAGTTTACCTACGAATATAAATATGGCAGAAAAGCTGGAGATATTCAGGAGTATATTAAAGTTGTTCCATTCTCAAAACATAATATTGAAGTTGATGTTGCCGAAAGACTTAAGTCAAAAATTCCTGAAACATATAAACTGATCTCTACTTTCAGCCATGCAAACAACAAGACAAAGTTTCTGCATGCAGATGAAAAGCTGCACTAAAATTTCAAAAGGCTTTTTGTTCTGTTATATACTCTGATTTTTCCTCCAACAGTTGTTACATAAAGTTTTTGATTATCCGCAGAAAATTTTACGTGCAAAACAGGAGCTGAAAAATCATTTAATGATAGCACACACTCTTTGTTTTTTAAATCCCAGATTTTTACGATGTTATCTGCTGAACCTGTGGCAACCCTTGTGTTGTCATTTGAAAATGAACCGCATAAAACTTTGTCCCTGTGTCCTTTTAGTTCTAGCGCCAGTTTTCCGTTTTCAGCTTCATGAATCTTTGAAGTTTTATCGTCAGATGATGTCATAATTTTTTTTGAGTCAGAAGAAAAATTTATTTGATAAATCATTTTTGAATGAGCTTGTTTTTCAAATGTCTTTTGAAATTTTGCAGTTGACCAAATAAATAATTTCCCATCGGCACAGCCTGCCGAAAGATATTTTCCATCGGGACTAAATTTAACCGAAGTCGGAATGCTGCTAACAGCAAGTTTTGCAATCGGTGTGTTTTTTGAAATATCCCAGATATAAACCGCTCCTTCTGTTGATGCTGCGGTAATCATTTTTCCGGCAGGATGAAAGTCACAGGAAATTGCATTTTCAGAAATTCCGGTGTAATCATTAAATATTTCACCGTTTTTGGTTTTCCAAATACGGACAGAATTTGTTGAACTGCAGCCAACAATCAATGAATCGTCATCGCTGATATCAGCAGAAAGCAAATCATTTGTGAATCCGGAAAAGTTTTTAATGGGGCTTCCGTTTTTTGCATCCCAAACTGTAATGCTTGATTCATTTCCATTGGTCACAACCAAAGTTGAATTTTTGTTTAGTGCAAACACATTGTTCTTTGCAGAAAGCATACTTGAGTTTGTAAATTCACTTCCGGATTTTGCATTCCATAAACGAACACTTTTATCATCAGATGCAGATATTAAAAAATCCTCAGTCGGAGAAAAGTCTGTTGATGTAATTTTTTCTTTATGACCAAAATATTTATTAAGCAGTTGGCCAGTACTGACATTCCACATAAAAATCGAACCGGTTTGATCGGCAGTAAATAATTTTGTGCCATCATTATTAAAAGTTGTAGATAATATTGGCTGCGAATGTCCAACCAATTCTCTAAGTATTTTACCGGATTGCAAATCCCATATTCTTCCAAATGAATTTGAAGAAACAACAGAAAGCATCAATCCATTTGGACTGAAAGCAAGGTCATTAATTACTGAGTTGTTAAACAGATCACTAAAGTCAAAATTTCTTACTCGTTGTTTAATGCCAAAATCCCAAATAGGAATCTGTCCATTGGTTGTTCCAAAAGCAAAATACTTGCCGTCTTTGCGGAATCTTACAGAGGTTATTTCCTCTCCTCCGTAATCTGTACTCCATAATTTTCTTCCTTTCTGTGCATCAAAAATTGAAACAACACCATTTGTTTTTTCGTCTTTTTTATTAAACGAACCAAATAAAACTGCATTGTTAATATAATTGATGTCAATACTTGCTTTACCGATTGTTTCGGTAAATGCCGACCAAATAACTTTTTTCTGCAATAAATTATATTTCACCAATGTAGTGTCACTCGAACAAGTATAAACCTCTTCTCCGGTTTCAGAAAATTTTATATCATAAATAACACCCTGATGAATGTGAGTGGAATATATTTTTTCGAAAGTAGAAGCATTAAGCAGATATATATTTCCGTTGGTTGTGCCGATGGCAATTATTCTTCCATCATTACTGTATGTGATTTTAGTCGGTGTATCATACTCGTCAACCGAAAAAGATTTTATACTTTGATCTGAAATTGAATTCAGTAAATCCCACTCCCAGCCACGAAATGACACAGGGGTTTTTAATAACCATATTTTAGCTTCTTGAAGATTATTCTGTTTTAAGGACAAGTTTGCGGCTGCAATATGTGCAAGATATGAATTTAATAAGTCATTTGACTGAGCAAATAAATTAGAAGTCAAAAGCAAAACCAGAAAAGCATAAATTCTTTTCATAAAACCCTCGCTGATTTTTTTTACAAATAATATTATTGTCTGTTTTGCAGCCAAACAAAATTACGGGGATAAAGTAAAATATCCTAAACCTGTATTGGAAAAATTTCGTTCATGTTCTTTAACTTTGGAAAGAAAGATAATATTTTAGAAATAATATTATCCACAACTGAATCGGGACATGAAGCGCCGCTTGTAATTGCAATTCTGATTTTCTCTTTCTCAGGCAGAAATGTTTTTGAATAAACTTCTTTTTTGTTATGAAAATCAAAATGAACTATCTCATTTTTAGAAATGATATTATTCTCAGAAAATATGAAAAATGTTTTAAACTTTGTTTCAAGCAGTTCAACAAGGTGAGATGTGTTGGAACTGTTATATCCGCCAACAACAATAGCAATATCAACATCTTCAGTCAGCAAACTTAAGGTTGCTGACTGATTGTCATTTGTTGCGTAACATAATGTGTCTCGTGTATCGGCAAAATGCATCTCAAGATTTTCTTCACCGAATTTTGCTTTCATTGTTTCTTTCAGTTTTTCTGCAATTGCCTGAGTTTCGCTTGCAAGCATCGTCGTTTGATTTACAACACCAATTCTGTTCAGATCATTTTTTACATCAAATCCTTCTGAAAATTTTCCATTGAAAAATTCATAGAAATAACTTTCTTCCAATTCGCCTGAGATTATTTTTGATAGAACTTCTGCTTCGAAAATATCGCGAATGATCACGGTTGGTGTGTTATTTTGACTGTGTGAAAAGGTTGCACGAGTTTCCTCATGAGTGCTTTTTCCATGAACAATAATTGTATAATCTTTTTCACCAAGTGCAGCAGCGCGATTCCATACCTTTTCAACGAAGGGACAAGTGGTGTTGTATTTATATGGATCAATTCCTCTTTGCTTTAAGTTGTTTTCAATTCCTAAAGTTGTCCCAAAGGCCGGAATAATTACTATATCTTCATTTGTTAAAGAATCAAAACCAATTAATTCATTACCCTCAGTATCCATCAAAAATCTTATTCCATGCGAAATCAAGTCCTCGTTTACACTAGGATTATGAATCATTTCACTCAGCAGATAAATGTTTTTTCCTTTATTATCTTCAAGTGTTTTATAAGCAATTTCAATTGCATTTTCAACACCGTAACAAAACCCAAAATGACGGGCAATAAGAAAAGTAGCTTCGCCAAAGTCAATAACAGTAGGAGAAAAATCTTTCTTTCGTGGGTCTTCCAGTTTCCTGCTTTGCTTTATTCTGCTGATTATATTGCTTTTATATTTATCTGGTATATCAAAATTTTTCATAAAAATATTTTTTCTAATTGTAACAAGTTAAAACGAAAAATAATTTCCATTTGCTAAAACCGGATTATCTTTCCGGGTAATTCACCGGTATGCTCACCATTTTCAATTACAACTTTTCCGTTCACAATTACAAAATTAATTCCTTCGGGATATTGCATTGAGTCGGTAAATTCAGCTTTATCTTTAATCTTATCATAATCAAAAATAACAATGTCAGCAGCTTTGTTTTCCTGAATTAAACCTCGGTCTTTCAGTCTGAATTTCTCTGCCGGAAGTCCGGTCATTTTTCTAACCATCTCTTCAAGGGAGCAAATTTTCCTTTCTTTTACATACTTTGCAATTGCACGCGGAAAAGTTCCGTATGCACGGGGATGAGCGATTGATTTGTTCATTGGCGGATATGGCGCATGTGCACCGGCATCCGATGCAATCATTACCCTCGGATGTGATAAGATAGTTTCAATTTCTTTCTCATTCATTCCGAAGCCAACCATCTGCACAGAATTATTGGAATACTTAATTAAAACCGCTGTAACATCAAACGGTTCTTTATCAATATTTTCAGAAATTGATTTTATGGACTGTCCTTTGA
>PFVB01000108.1 GCA_002790395.1 Ignavibacteriales bacterium CG_4_9_14_3_um_filter_34_10
TATTCCGTAGTGAGAAAGTTCCCGTCCGTAACCAGAATTTTTTATTCCGCCAAAAGGCAAACGAGGATCAGATTTTACCATTCCGTTAATAAACACAGAACCGGCATGGATTTCTTTTATAAATTTTTCTGCCCGAAGTTTATTTGATGTCCACACAGAAGCACCCAATCCGAAGTCTGTATCATTCGCAATTCTTATTGCATCGTCATCTGATTTTGCCTTTATTAAAATTGCAACAGGTCCAAAAATTTCTTCATGATAAGCTGCCATACCGCCTTTAACATTTTCAAGAATTGTAGGCTCAAGAAAAAATCCATCGCGGGGAATTCTGTTTCCGCCGCAAAGAATTTTGGCACCGTCAGCAACACTTCGGTTAATTTGATCCAATAAATCAAATAATAAATCTTCGCGAGCAATTGGTCCAAGTTCTGTTTCGTTTTTCGTTGGATCGCCAACTTTGATATTCTTCATTTTTAATGTGAACTTTTTAGCAAACTCCTCATAAATATTTTCCTGAACAATAAATCTTTTTGCTGCGATGCAGCTTTGCCCATTGTTTATCAGGCGCGCAGTAATTCCGGTTGAAATTGCAGCAGACAAATCTGCATCATCAAGAACAATGAACGGATCACTACCGCCTAATTCCATCACGGTTTTCTTTAAGAGTTTTCCGCAGGAAGCTGCAACATTTTTTCCTGCAGGTTCGCTGCCTGTTAATGTTGCGGCTTTTACAAAAGGATGAGAAATAACTTTATCAACAGCGGATGAGCCTATTAATAAAGTCTGAAAAACGTTTTTGTCAAAACCTGCTTTGTGAAATATTTCTTCGATTAACAAAGCGCACTGAGGAACATTTGATGCGTGTTTTAATAAAGCTACGTTTCCTGCCATCAAAGCCGGAGAGGCAAATCTGAACACTTGCCAAAAAGGAAAATTCCACGGCATTACTGCAAGTATTACTCCAAGCGGATCAAAGCGGACATAACTTTTATCGGCATCGGTTGAGATTATTTCTTCTTTCAAAATATTTTCTGCATTGTTTGCATAATATTCACAGACCAAAGCACATTTTTCAACTTCAGAAATAGCTTGCGAAATTGTTTTTCCCATTTCCAAAGTCAGCGTTGCACCAAATTCCGATTTTTTATCATGCAGCATTTTTGCGGCAAGCAACATCTTGTCCTTTCGGTAATCAAATGAAGTATGTTGCCAGCTTCTGAAAGCAATTTCTGCGTTTTCGATTTTTGATAATAGTTCGTATTCAGAAAGTTCGGAAAATTTTTTTACCAGCTTTCCGTTTGCTGGATTAACTGTTGCGATTGACATATTTCCTCTGAATTTATTTATAAATTCCTTCTTCAATTTCAACAGGACTTCGCATATTTTCAAGACCGATATTATTAATCAAAAACTTATAATCAATCAGCTTGATTTCATTTTGTTCAAGCTCTTTGCGAAATTCAGGCGACAACAAACTGTTTAGCTCAGCATTTCTGTGTTTACTCATATTTTTCAAACCAAAGGAATTCAAATCAATCATAGCTTCAAGTTCGGGAGTGTCCTTTCCAATGTGGCAGACCAAAAGATTTATTGTTCCCGGCTCAATTTTTCTGATTGTTTGAATAAGCGAATCTTTTTTGTTTTCGATTGGAGCGCTGTACATTGAAGGAATATCGGTTTCTCCAAAATATCTTGAAATTGCAAGTCCGAATTCTTTAGAAAGTTTTTCAACAATTTGTCTATACTCAGGTTTGTCCACTGCAGTTCCCATGTGATAATCCATGTAATCAATTTTCAATCCTGAATTCAATGCACGCTTAATTTGTGCTCGCAATTCTTTTTCCACATCTTCAGTTTTGGGGTTGTTTTTATATAAAGCATCACGGCTGCCAAAGAAAAATCCATTTGAATCAACAAGAGAAGGAACAGAACCTGCACCGGCTGCAGGTGACCACCGATAATTTTTCCATTCAGAATTTAACATCAGATGAATTCCTTTTGAAATTTCCGGATGCTGTTTTAATATTTCAACTGCTTCGGGATACCACGGACAGGCAAACATAATTGATGCAGAAAAAACCAATTTGGATTTTAGCATTTCTACAAAAGCCATATTTACGGCGTGAGACATTCCCATGTCGTCACATCTTATCAGCAATTCTTTTTCAAGAGTTTGTCCATTTGATAAATTAAAAGTGACCATTAATAAAACAGCTAATAAAATTTTTTTCATATTTTCCCCGATAGTTTTTTATAACCGATAAAATGATTTACAATCGTTTTTCCCATTTGAAATGGCTCGCTTTGTGTGAAAACATATCCGTTTTTTTTGTACCATTCAACAGAAGAAATATTCTGCTCCATCACTCCGAGCCATATTTCATCGTACCTTAAACCAAGTGCAGTTTTTTCAGCAACTGCAGAAAGTTTTTTCCCGATTCCATAACCCTGATATTCAGGCAGGACATAAAGTGAGTTAAGATAAAATCGCTTTTCGTTTTTGCTGTCTGTAATTCTCATAATACCGGCAACAGCAGAATTTAATTCAGCAAGATGAAAAGTTGTATCCGTATTAGCGAACAGCAAGCTTAATTTTTCATCATTGTATGTTTCATTAAGGTAGAAGAGCAAATCAGATTCAGGAATAAATTTGCTGTAAGTGTCAAGCCAAGTGATTTTCAGTATTTCACGAATGACAGCAAAATCTTTTGTTGTCCATTTCCGGATAATGATTTCGTCAATGTTATTTTTCATAGTTCCTATTGATAATAAAACTCAATTGATTATCTCAAAACTATGATAAATTTATTTTGAACAAAAAGGAATTTGTTTTTCGAACAAAAATATTTCCGCGTATTAAATGCTGTCTCTTTCTTTTTGAATGAAATGAACAACCTTTGTTATAACTTTACGCGGAATAAATCTTATTGCCTTTGTAATTAAAGAATTTATAAAACCATGAACAGCAACGCGTCTTCCTTTCATCAAAGCTTTGTAACCGTATTTTGCCACATCTTTCGAAGAAGGAAGTTTACGACCTTTAACGAGACGCGATTGAGTAATTCTTGCCGTTTTTTGAAAGCCTGATTCTGTCGGACCGGGACAAAGTGCGGTTACAGTAATTCCGCTTCCTTCAAGTTCTTCGGCAATTGCTTCGGAAAAAGAAAGCACAAAAGATTTTGTGGCATAATAAATTGCCATTAATGGTCCGGGCTGAAATGCAGCAGTTGATGCGACATTCAAAATTTTTCCACTCTTTTGAAGAAACATATCCTGCAAAAAATATTTTGTCAGTTTCACAAGCGAAGTCACATTCAGGTTTATCATATTTACTTCTGATTCGAGATTAGTTTTTACAAACTCTCCGTAACCGCCAAAACCCGCATTGTTCACCAGTATTTCTATTTTTACATTTTTGTTTTTTATTTCATCATATAACTCACGGGCAGAATTTTCCAATGATAAATCTTTTGGAATAACCAGCACATCAACATCAAAACTTTTCCGAATCTCGCCCTGAAGTTCTTCAAGTTTGGTTTTATTTCTTGCAGTCAGAAAAAGATTGTACTTTTCGCGGGCAAAAATCTTTGCAAGTTCAAATCCGATTCCGCTTGATGCACCGGTAATTAAAGCATAATCTCTCATAAATACCCTTTATTTAAGTTGGTTAATCCATTCGGCAATAATTTTCAGAACGTCTTCAGAAAAAGTCTCCTCTATTTGTCCGTATTCTGAAACTGAGCCGCTTGACGAATGCTGAAACAAATGATTTAATCCCGGTAATTCATAAATTTTATAATTTTTATTTCCAGCAAGTTTCAGTGCATCTTCAATCAAAGGAAGATTTTGTTTTGATGATACCTGAAGATCTCTATCGCCATTTAATGCCAGCACGGGAATGGTTAAATTTTCTAATGAAGGACGAGGATCATAACGAATAAAAAATCTGAACCAAGTTCCGAGTATTGTTCTAACCCCACGTTCAAAATTTGCCTCTGAATATTCAGGTTTGCTTTTCTCTACTTCGGATAATTGTGAAATTTTTTCGTTGTACATTTCCTTCAACAATTTATAAGCCTTTGCACTATCAGGTTCGTTAATAATTATATCATAAGCTTTTGATGAAGCGCTTACTTGCTCAGCAATGTCTGTTTCGCTTGTTCCGTTGGTGCGAAGAATCAGTTCTTCTTGCAGCACAAGCAATTCTTTTCCCCGTGCAGCAGGTCCGGCAAGTAGCACGATGAAATTTACATTATCAGAAATATTTGCAGCCATTGGTGCAATTAATCCGCC
>PFVB01000119.1:0-7229 GCA_002790395.1 Ignavibacteriales bacterium CG_4_9_14_3_um_filter_34_10
GAATTACGATGACATTGCCATTCAAATATAAAAACAATTCACTCGGGAAAAAACTTCCGGGAATTGATATAAAAATTGCTGAAGATGGCGAGCTTCTTATTAGCGGAGCTTATGTGATGAGTGGTTACTTTAATGAAAAAAATGAAGAGACATTTACGGATGGATGGCTGCCAACCGGTGATTTAATGAAGATTGATGATGAAGGCTTTGTTGAAATTGTTGACAGAAAAAAAGAAATATATAAGAATAATCGTGGTGAAACGATTGCTCCCCAAAAAATTGAAAACTTGTTCAAAGATTTCGAGGCAGTAAAACAAGTTTTTTTGGTCGGCGATCATCGTCCGTATAATACAATTTTGCTTTTCCCGAATTATGATTTTAAATCAATTGACTTTAGAAAAATGTCAACTGATAAAATCTACGAGTATTTTTCATCCATAATTGTAACGGTTAATAATTTCCTTTCCCCATTCGAAAGAATTGTTGATTATAAAATAATTGACAGGGAACTATCAAACGAACAAGGTGAATTGACTCCGAAAGGGACATACAGAAGAAAAGTTGTTGAAAGCAATTTTAATCTTCTGATAGAACAGATGTATCGTCAAAACCATCGTGAAATTATTTTGCAAAAATTTGTTTTAAGAATTCCAAATTGGCTTCTCCAAGAAAAAGGATATCTGAATAAAGATGTTACAATTGATAGCGACAGACTTTTATTCAAAAAGAATAATAGGAGTATTACTCTAAAAGTTGTAAACGAAGAGGACAAAATAGTTCGGCTTGGGAATTTTGATTATAAAATCAAAGGGAATATAATTGACCTTCAAACAATTTTGATCAATCCTGAATATTGGTTAGGAAATATTGAACTTATAGAATTTACAGAAGGATCAATATTCAGTTGGGTTCGGCAGAAAAATGCAAAGTTCGATATTTCATTTTATCAAGTCAGTAACCGTGAATTTAATCATTCTCTTGATTTGAAAATTTTTGATGAGATCAGTTTAAAAGCTTTAAACCATGCTTTGACAGAGTTGATGGGAAATAGTTTTTCTGAAGGTTTAGATTCAATAAATTATTTTATAAAAGTGCTGAATAAACCTGATTCTGTTGTTTATCCGGTAGCTATAAAAATTCTTCAGAGGCCCAATCTTTTTTATTCACTAAACGCAAAAAGAAAAATTTTTTTGATTCTGATAAGGAATTTATCGGAGATTAATTGTCATTTATTTTTGCAAAACTATATAGATAACGTTGATAAACTATTAGACAAAGCGACTATTACTGAGTTGATAAATGCTTCAGTGAAATCGAATCTTCTCGAAATTGTAATCAGTTTATTAAAACAAAAAATCCAAACTGAACCGAGCGAAGTTGATGAGGATTCAATGCCATTTTCATTAATTAATCTGCTCTATGAATTGGCTTTGAAACATCCCAGCAACTATGAAAGAGTCAGGCAAGTTCTTGTTGATATAGAATTAAATGGCACCTTTAGCAAAATCAGTGGTTTTGCAAAACTTTTAAGGATTGAGTTAAGGAAAAACTTCAGGAAACTTTTGGGGGATAATCTACAAGTAGCCATTGATTCAGAAACGGGCGAAGATTATTACTGGAAGGACGTGGTTACTTTCGATTCAAATGTTGAACCAAAAGAACAAGAATCTATATTTAATTGTATTTCTACTACAAATGCTCTGAAAGAGGCTGTCTTTCTTTTCGCAAAAGGGAAGGTCCTGAATCTTGATAACCTAATGATCAAAGGAGTTTGGATCACAAAAGAAAGAGAATATTACAATAAAAAAAAATTCAGAGTTTCAATTCATTCCCGATATTTTGGATCATTCGAACTTGTGATGAACCTGCAAAAAAATATGAATAGGGAATCCATATATAGAGAAGTCAGTTATTTAATATTGGCAGGCTCAAGACATTATATTCAAGAATTAGTGGAAGATTTTGGTGGGTATTGGGAAGAGTATAATTTGTGGACGAGTAAGTACATTGCAGGAGATACGCTGGATAAGTATTTTTTCAAGCAGACACGAAGGTTGACCGATGAAACTGAAAAGAGATTATATCATCTTTGGCCATTCTTTGTTTGGAATGCTGCAGCTGCATATTTTAACTTTTGGCGGTTATCCAACTATAAATCCATTTTATCTTTTCCAAATATCGAAAATTTTATAATTCCGCCGCATGACTATCAAATTGGGACGAAACTTGTTTCGTTATCGGAAAGTTTTGATTTTAAGTCGCATACAGATTTGTTTAGAAATTTTTACACAAATTTTGTTGAAGCTACTGAAAACAAATATTCTTTCTTGAAACGGAATAAAATCTGGAGTTTTATTGCTGCAGGATTAGTAAATGCTGAAGGAATTGAAAACGCAAAAGTAATTATCAAAAAATATCTGTCGGAACTTCAGCAGAAAATTGCCTTCGAAGATTATTGGAATATTCTTGATCAGATAATTACATTTTTGGCTGCCATCGATAAAGGTGAATTTTTACCGAAACAGCTTTACTTCGCAATTAAAAGATACAGACGCTGGTTCATCCTTAATCCTGAAGCCGACTATGAGGCAAAATTTGATAATTTTAAAGAAATGTATGAAACATATCAAATTAAAAAAATTGAAAAGGAATTTCCTGCTTCGAGACTGACATTATTTTATGAAACAGTTTTATATAAAAGCAATGAGCAATTAAGGCAAAAAGTTAAAGAATTAATTCATCTGATAAAGACTGAAGAACATCGAAAAGACTTCGAAATTGAAATGCTATCTTCATTGTCTTCGTCCATAAATTTGACCGAGGAAGAAAAGTATTTTATAACAAGATTTACTTTTCCCCACATTCAAGAGGCAACTTCGGCGGAAATAATTGGAATTAATTACGAAGGAAAATTCACTGCAAATTTAATTGTTCAATATGAAGATGAGGAAGGTCTTCCATTCTTCATTCGTAAGCCAATTTCTCCGAAGGAAATTTCGAGGCTTCACCAACTTTTTATCGAATCAAATATAACCGTAGATTTTAGAAGCGAACATGATTATTTAGTGGCAGTCTCTGATCGCGGATTTATTTTGGGAGGTATTTTTTACTATAAGCAAAGCGAAACATTAATCCACATGGAGAAAATTGTTGTATCAACCCGTAATCGAAGAAAAGGTATAGGCGATAAGCTGATGAAAGAATTTTTTGATAGAATGAAAAGTGTCGGAATCGGTTTTATTACCACAGGATTTTTCCGTCCGGAGTATTTTTACAAATTTGGGTTTAAAGTGGCAAAAAAATATTCTGGATTAGTGAAGGAAGTTTGAAGTTTTATTTCTATTTTTTCAAAGACAATTTAATATTTTATTAAGCACAGATAACACAAAAAATAATCATGGGATTTAAGAAAAAAGTAAAATTTGTTTTTATTACAGGCGGTGTTGTTTCCTCGCTTGGGAAAGGCATAACGGCTTCTTCGCTTGGTTTATTATTGAAGCAAAGAGGTTACAGTGTAACAATACAAAAGTTTGACCCTTACATAAATGTTGATCCCGGAACAATGAGTCCGTTTCAACATGGTGAGGTTTATGTGACAGATGATGGAGCAGAAACCGATTTGGATCTTGGACATTACGAGAGATTTCTTGATGTCAATATGACCAAAGATAACAATACAACCACCGGTCAAGTATATTTTGAAGTAATTAACAAAGAAAGAAGGGGAGATTATCTTGGAGCTACTGTTCAGGTAATTCCTCATATCACTGACGAAATCAAATCTCGAATGCTTCGGTTATCCGAGTTGAATAAGTATGATATCGTTATCACAGAAATCGGTGGCACTGTTGGTGATATTGAGAGCCTTCCTTTTATTGAAGCAATGAGACAATTGATGCTGGAAATGGGCAGAAAAAATGCTATTAATATACATGTCACTTTAGTTCCGTATATTTCCTCTGCCGGAGAAATGAAAACTAAACCAACCCAGCATAGTGTGAAAAATTTGCTTGAATTAGGAATTCAGCCAAATATTTTGGTTTGTCGTTCTGATGAGGTTCTATCAAAGGAAATTCGTTCGAAAATTGCTCTCTTTTGCAATGTTGATACTGAGTCAGTTATTTCAGCATTTAATTGCAGTACCATATATGAAGTTCCATTAGTTTTATCCGATCAAAATTTTGATAGGTTAGTGTTGAAGCGATTAAAACTACCCGATATAAATATCAAGCTTGATGAATGGAGACATTTTGTAGATAAAATTAAAAATCCAGTGAAAGACATAAAAATTGCTGTCTGCGGTAAATATACAAATCTTGTTGATGCATATAAAAGTATTTCAGAAGCTTTTATTCATGCTGGTGCGGAGAATAATGCTCATGTCGAAGTTGACTTCATCAGTGCTGAAAATATTTCAAGAGATAATGCAAAATTGGTTCTCAAAAAATATGATGGTGTTCTAATTCCCGGAGGTTTTGGTGAGCGGGGAATCGAAGGAAAGATTGAAGCGATTAAATATGTTCGGGAAAACAAGGTTCCGTTTTTTGGAATTTGTTTGGGATTACAATGTGCCGTTATTGAATTTGCAAGGAATGTTTGCAATATTAAAAATGCGAACAGTTCCGAGTTTATAAAGAACAAATCTGATGTGATACATTTAATGCCTGAACAAATTAAAATAAAATATAAAGGCGGATCAATGCGTCTTGGAGCTTATCCTTGCATTCTGAAAAAAGGAACTAAAGCAAATCTTGCCTACAAAAAAGATAAAATTTCCGAGAGACATAGACACAGATACGAAGTAAATAATTCTTATTTAGATGTTCTCGTTAAAAATGGATTAACCATCAGTGGTACTTCTCCAGATAAAGATTTAGTTGAAATGATTGAAATTGAAAATCATCCATGGTTTGTTGGCTGCCAGTTCCATCCGGAATTAAAATCACGTGCGACTAAAGCTCATCCGCTATTCAGAGAGTTTGTCTCAGCTGCTATCAATTATAATGAAAATAAAAATAATGAAATCATTTAAGTACCTTTTCTTTTTTCTAGTATTTAATCTGGGAATTTCTCATGCATCTGTCCTTGATCAAAAAATAAATTCAGGAATGGACGCTGCATATAATTTTAATTTTAATAAAGCTTCCAAAATTTTCCAACAGGTTGCGCATAATTATCCCAAAAAGCCTGAAGGGTATCATTATTTATCTATGCTGTATTTGTGGTATTATCTTGGCAGTAAAAGTGAAATTGAATATTCTTCATTTGTCCGTTATTCTGATATCGCTTTGGACCTTGCCAAAAGAGATTTGGATGCAAATGAAAATTCAGACAATGCAAATTATATACTGGCTCAGATTTATACTTTAAGAGCCATGGCAAATGCGAAGAAACAGAATAGCTTTGAAGCATTTTGGGCTACAAAAAAGGCAGTAGATTTTTACAAAACCACATTAAAAATTAATCCTAAATATTACGATGCATATTATGGACTCGGGTTATTCAAGTACACATTAAGTTTTGTCCCAAGTCTTTTTAACTGGGCATTAAAGGTAACAGGACTTTCGGGCGACAAAATAGAAGGGCTTAGGTTATTAAAGAAATCTTTTAAATATGGGAAAACTACAAAAGTTGAAAGTGCATACCATTTAAGCCGTATTTATGTTGATTTTATTGCTGATTATGATAGTTCAGAAGCGTATCTTTCACCTATTTCTTCGAAGTATCCCAGAAATATTATTTTTAATTACCAACATGCACTGCTTAATCTGAATAGAAGAGAATTGAACAAAGCTGATAATTATCTTGATAAAATTCTTTCTTTAAGAGATTCAAAATTTGTTCAGACGAATTCATTTGCCTTTTTCTTAAAAGGTGAAATTGAATTCCGGAATAACAATTTTGCGAAAGCAAATGAGTTTTACGATAAGTTTTTGACAACGACAAAAGATTTTGATTATTCAGGTATTGCTTATTTTAACATGGCAGTCTGCTCATTTGCGATGGAGAATCCTGAAGAAGGTAAAAAACAATTACTACTTGCACGAAACGGGAATGATGATATTCCTGATGATAATTATGCTAAAAGGCGAAGTGCAATTTTATTCGAAAATGGAATTTCTCAACATCAACTTAAAATATTTATTGCCAATAATTATCTTCTTTCCGGAAATTATTCAAAATCAATATCGTTGCTTAAACCGATTATCGATTCATTAAATGAGTCTGATCAAAAGGGAGAAGCTCTTCTGATTCTATCGGATGCTTTGTTAAATGTTGGAAGAATCAGGGAAGCATTGAATTATTCAATTCAGGGTGCAAAACTGGAAATTAAAAACGAGAAATGGATTTATCCGAATATTTTGTTCATCTCTGCAAAAGCTCATAAGTATGCCGGTAAATGGAAGGATTCACGCCAAATACTTCTTGAAGCAGAAAGGAATAATGACAGTGACTTTAAAGATAAGTTAACACCTAAAATAAATTATTTAAAAAAGCAGCTAAAAATTATTTTATAGTATTTATTTTAATTCAACAATGGATTGATTTCATTATATTTGACCGCAAAAATTTATTAAATATGTTAAATCTCGCTATATTTGTTTCAGGTAGAGGATCAAATTTGATTTCGATTTTCAACGCAATCAAAAGGAAAGAAATTAATGCTTCAGTAAAAGCAGTTGTCAGCAATAAGATTAATTGTCCTGCAATAAAATTTGCCTTGAAAAACCAAATAAAAGTTTTTTTTGTATCAGAAAAAGAAAAGAAAGAGTTCATAAATTTTGAACAATTAAAAAATCAATTTCTATCAGATAAAATTGATCTGATTGTTCTTGCTGGTTTTATGAAAAAGATCCCTGCCGAATTTGTTGAACAATTTGATAATAAAATTATCAATATTCACCCTGCATTGCTGCCGTCATTTGGCGGGGAAGGAATGTTTGGAATGAATGTGCATAAAGCGGTCTTTAATAAATCGTGCAAAGTTTCCGGAGCAACGGTCCATTTTGTTAATAATAAATATGACGAAGGAATGATTATATTTCAAAAAGCTGTCGATATTTCTGGATTATCATCTCCGGAAGAAATTGCTAAGAAAGTACTGAGAATTGAGCATAAAATTTTGCCTTTTGTACTGAAAAAATTTGCCGAGCATAAATTAAGAGAAGTAAATAATAGAATTATAATTGAATGATTGATTGAAATGAAAAAATATGCATTAATAAGTG
>PFVB01000119.1:7328-18113 GCA_002790395.1 Ignavibacteriales bacterium CG_4_9_14_3_um_filter_34_10
ATAGTGTTGCATGTATCGAAATCAGCGACTTTACTTCCTTCCCGGAAATTTTTGACGGCAGAGTAAAAACTCTTCAGCCCAAAATATTTGGCGGAATTCTCATGAGAAGAGAAATGGAAGAAGATATCGAACAAGCAAGATTGAATAATATTGAAGCTATTGATATTGTATGTGTAAATTTATATCCATTCCCTCAAGTGGTTGAACGAAATGATTTGTCGCTTGAAGTAAAAATTGAGAATATTGATATTGGGGGTCCAAGTTTAATTCGTGCTGCTGCAAAAAATTATAAATATGTTTCTGTTTTAACTCAGCCATCGCAGTATGAAAATTTTCTTGCTGAACTGGAAAAAGGTGAGATTAGTATTGCAACTAAAATCCAATTAGCCTACTCTGCATTTGACTACACAAGCTATTATGATACTTTGATTGCAAATTATTTCCAAAAGGAATTTAATCTTTCTCCTGATTCAATCAGAATAAATTATCCTTTGGTGCAATCTTTGAGATACGGTGAAAATCCGCACCAAAAAGCATATTTGTTCGGTGAATTTTATAAATACTTTGAATTTTTGCATGGAAAGGAATTGTCGTATAACAACATTGTTGATGTTGTTGCCGCTGTTGAATTGTTAAGTGATTTGAATAAATTTTCTTGTGTGATTATCAAACATACTAATCCATGCGGTGCTGCAACATCCAATAATATTTATGATGCTTATATTAAAGCTCTTTCATGCGATCCTGTTTCTGCTTTTGGAGGAATTGTTGCTTTCAATTCTGAAGTTGATTTGGAAACCGCAAAAAAACTTAATGAAATTTTCCTTGAAATAATTATTGCTCCTTCTTTCTCCGAAGATGCTATTTCAGAATTAAAAATAAAGAAGAATCGTCGGCTACTGATTCAAAAAATGGATTTCCCGACAGATGGAAAAATTGTTAAAAACATACCATCCGGAATTTTGCTCCAAGAGAAAGACAATTCAAAAATCACAGGAACCGATTTAAAAGTTGTTACAAAAATAGGTTTGGATAAAAATTTAATTGAAGAATTAATTTTTGCATGGACGATTTGCAAGCATACAAAATCTAATACGATTATTTTTACGAGAGACAAAAAGATATTAGGTGTAGGTGCTGGACAAATGTCGAGAGTAGATTCAGCAAGAATTGCAGCTATGAAAGCTACAGAAAACGGACATGATCTTAGTGGAGCGGTTGCAGCTTCCGATGCATTTTTCCCATTTGCTGATGGGTTAAATGAAATTGCAAAAGCCGGGATTAAGGCTGTTATTCAACCAGGAGGTTCAGTCAGAGATGAAGAAGTAATTCAAGCTGCTGATCAAAATGGGATTACAATGGTGTTCACTGGGATTAGAAATTTTAAACATTAAAGGTAGGATATGGGGATATTTGATTTTTTTTCATCTGATATTGCAATGGATTTAGGTACAGCCAACACTTTGATTTATGTTAAAGGAAAGGGTATTGTGCTGAATGAACCGTCTATTGTAGCATATGATACGAATACAAAAAAGATAATTGCACTTGGAAATAAAGCAAAGCAGATGCAGGGACGTGAACACAGGGAAATAAAAATATCAAGACCAATGCGCGATGGAGTCATTGCAGATTTTGAAATTGCTGAAGGTATGATTAGAGCATTCATTAAACAAGTTAGTGGAGGAGCTTTTTCTAGCCGAAAGATTGTGGTTGCAATTCCAAGTGGTGTTACTGAAGTTGAAAAGCGTGCTGTTCGTGATAGCGCAGAACATGCCGGCGCAAAAGAAGTTCATTTGATTGCAGAACCGATGGCTGCTGCAATAGGAATTGGTATTGACGTAGAAGCTCCTGTTGGAAATATGATAATAGATATTGGCGGTGGCACTACTGAAATTGCTGTAATTGCACTTGCAGGAATTGTAAAAGATGAATCTGTAAGGATAGCTGGCGATGAAATGAATAATGCTATAATGCAGTTTTTCAAAAAAAATTATAATTTATTAATCGGTGAAAGAACTGCTGAGGCGATTAAATGCGAGGTTGGTTCTGCTGTCCCATTGAAAGAAGAAATTACGATCCAGGTGAAGGGACGTGATTTGGTCGAAGGAATTCCAAAAACCACAGAAGTCAGTTCGGTGGAAATCCGTGATGCATTGAATGAAAATATTGTGCAAATTATTGATGCTGTCAGACAGACTTTGGAAAGAACTCCTCCTGAATTATCTGCTGATATTTTGGACCGCGGAGTAATGCTGACAGGCGGTGGCGCACTTCTCAAAGGTTTAGATGAAAGAATCAGAAAAGAAACAAATCTGCCTGTGCATGTTGCAGATGACCCACTGACTGCAGTTGCCCGTGGTGCCGGCAAAGCCATCGAAAACATAAATAAATATCAAAAGGTTTTCATTAGAAAAAGAAGTTACTAATGAAATTTTTTTTTAGAAAAATTCTAACTGTTCATAAAGAATATTTGTTTTTATTTATTCTTCTGCTGGTTAGTCTTTTGATCCTGCCATTTAACAATAAAGGTGGTGTAAAAAAAATTCAATTATATGCGTTTGCAACTGTCTCTTTTGTTTCATCTATAATAAATTCTATCGGTGACAATTTTATCAGTGCAAGTGAACTCGAATATCAAAAACAGATCAATGCACAATTAATGCTTGAGCTTACTCAACTGAAGCGAAAAGCCATCGAAAACATCGAGCTAAAAAATAAGCTTTCGATTTTTGATTCTTTAAAGAATAATTTGATTTCATCAAGAATTGTTTCAAAACTTATTTCCAATTCTCAAGGGAACTACATATTAGACAAAGGCAGTAATAACGGCGTGAAAAAAGGCATGCCAGTAATTACTGAAAAAGGTTTAGTCGGAATTATTTCTGAGACAACCGGTAATTTTTCCATTGTCAAAACATTATTTAATAATCAATTTAAATTGGCTGTCGAATCTGAAAGAAGCCACTATCAAGGGATACTTGGGTGGAATGGTAAAAGACTTGGAATTAAAGATGTGCCTTCGACAGTTGATTTCCAATTGGGAGATGTTTTAGTAACTTCCGATCTGAGTACAATCGTACCTCCTAAAATTCCTGTTGCGGTTGTTGTAAGTAAAGATATAGCATTTTCGAAAGTACTGATAAATATTAGTGCTGAACCAAAAGAAAATATTAATTCTGTCTCATTTGTATTTGTATTAAAAATTATCCCCGAAAAAGAAATTGATGGAATTAAACTTAACCTTATGCGCTCTGATGAATAGGACTCAACTTAACTTCGCTTTTTTCATCTTTTTGGGAATAGGGTTTCAATTATTTATAGCCCCTTTTTTCAGCATATACAATATTGTCCCGGATTTGATAACAGTGATTGTAATACATTCATCATTTTATTTAGGGCAAATGTATGGTACGGGTTTTGGATTTTTTTCTGGTTTCGTTTTTGATGTAATGTCAGGTGGCATGATTGGAAGCAGCATGTTCGCAAAATCACTCACAGGGTTTTTATCAGGCTTTTTTCAGAATAGTTATTTTTCTGAAAGTGAATTCCATTTTATAAGATATTTACTGTCGGTTCTATTCTTGGCATCTATTGATTCCTTCTTTTATTCTCTGTTTGGAAGCACTGAAATTAAGCTGAATCTGACTTTCATGTTTTTTAATATCAGTATTTTGCCGGGACTTTATACTGCGGTATTTTCTATTCCTTTCTATTTCTTCAGAAGAAAGGGATTCTTAAATGAATGACTTATCATTTGGTTCGGCACTAAGATCGAAAATTTTCTACCTTCTGATTTTTTTCTTCTTTTCAGCTTCATTTTTTCAATTATTCAAAATGCAGATTATCAATCAGAAGAATTATGAAATAAAATCAGAAGAGAATAGTATCAAAGAAGTCCCGCTTGTTCCGCCGCGAGGTTTATTTTATGATAGATTTTTTAATTTAATTGTCGGTAATAAAAGTGCGTTTACCCTGGAAATTGTTCCTGCATTTTATAATAAACAATACAATTCGATAATTGAAAAAATGCTTGAGGTTCCTGAAGGGTATATTAATAAAATTTTCAATAAGGACAAGAATTATTCTAAATTTCTTCCACGAAAAATCATGCGAGGACTTTCGCCTAAATTTATTGCTTGGTTTGAAGAAAATAAAAGTCAGTTAAAAGGTGTTGATTATATTGTTGAGATGCAAAGAGATTATTCCTATGGAATAAGCGGATCACACATGTTTGGCTATACAAAAGAAATAAGTCTTAACCAATTGAAATTGTTTAAAGGTATTTATGAAATGGGTGATTATGTTGGCAATAATGGAATTGAAAAAACTTATGAAATGTACTTGCACGGAATTAAAGGTGCTAAATTATTTATGGTTGATTCAAAGCAGCAGGTAATCGGAAGATATGAAAATGGCGAACAAGATATACAACCGCGTAAAGGTTATGATTTGGTTTTGACAATTGATAAAGATGCTCAGCAAATTGCTGAACAATTATTCATTGGTAAAAAAGGCGGACTTGTTGCAATTGAACCCGAAACAGGGGAGATTATCGCTTTTGTAAGTGCACCGGAATATGATTTATCAACATTTGCATCCTTCACATCCGGAAATCAATGGAAAGAATTGATAAATGATCCAGATAAACCAATGTTCAATAGAGCTTCAATGTCACAGCTGCCTCCCGGTTCAACTTTCAAAATGATTGGAGCTGTTGCTGCTTTGGAAGAAGGAATTATCGATACAAATTTCACTCTCGGCTGTGGAGGCGGATTCCAATTCGGGAACAGGTTTTTCAAATGTACACATACTCATGGTCGTGTGAATGTTATAGAGGCAATTGAAAAATCATGCAATACATTTTTTTATCAAATCATCTTAAAAGTCGGTTTTGATAAATGGTCTGAATATGGGAAAAAATTTGGGTTTGGCGAAAAAACAGGAATTGACATCTCGGAAGAGGCAAGAGGAATAATGCCGAATTCAAGTTACTTCAATAAAGTTTATGGGAAAAATGGTTGGACACAAGGTTATGTTGTCAGCCTTGGTATCGGTCAGGGGGAAGTTTCTGCAACACCCTTACAACTTGCGAAGTATTGTGCACTTATTGCAAATTTTGGAAAAACAAAACAACCTCACTTCCTAAAAGGATTTGTAAGAAACGATAATAACCAATTCATTCCCTCAAATTATAAACAGATTGATATCGGGATTAGCAGGAAGACAATGAAAATTGTTCGTGAAGGAATGTTCCGTGTGGTTAATGGCGCTGGAACTGCAACGCATGTTAAAATTGATGGAATTAATGTAGCCGGTAAAACTGGAACAGCACAAAACCCGCATGGTCAGGATCATGCAATATTTATTGGCTTTGCGCCGTATGAGAATCCTAAAATTGCTGTGGCATGTGTCGTTGAAAATGCAGGCTATGGTGCGACACATGCAGCTCCAATTGTCAGAAGTGTTATTCAAGCTTATCTTCAAAAAGAAGTATTTAAAAAAAATCAACTCATTGCTAAGAAAGAAGCTGAGCAATGAAAGTAAATTACAGGCTTCAGGATCGATTTGATTTTTTTATATTCATTCCTTTAATGGTATTAATTGTTTTGGGATTGTTGGGAATTTATTCATCAACTGTAAATCACCCAACGGCTAATGGAAATTTCGAAAGACAATTTAGCTGGGCTTTAATTTCCATGATTGTTTTTTTTATTGTTTATTTTTTGCCGCCACAAGTTTTTAAGTCATATTCATTGACAGGGTACATATTTTCCATTATACTTTTGATTTTGGTTCTGGCAATCGGGAAAACAGTATATGGTGCAAAGAGTTGGTTCAGTTTTGGATTTGCAGGTTTTCAACCATCTGAATTTGCAAAAATCGGAACGATACTTTTTCTGGCCAGTTGGTTGTCGAAAGACAATGTAGATATTAATGATCCTAAAACTCTCTTCAAATGTATTGCAATCGGTTTTCTTCCAATTCTATTGATTTTATTAGAGCCTGACATGGGGACATCAATGGTTTTCATGGTGATAATTTTGTTCATGTTATTTTGGAAAGGGTTAAGTCTGTTTGGTCTTTTTGTGGTTCTTTCCCCCGGGATAGTTTTATTTTCTTCTTTGTTCGGAAAAATTATAATGTTTATTATGCTTGCATTAATATTGTTGGTTTTGATTCTATTCAAAAGGAATATTTTTACAAGCGTTACAGTCATGGTAATAAATTTGGGAACCGGATTTGTTTTTGATATTGTCTATAAAATTTTAAAACCTCACCAGCAAAAAAGAATTGATGCTTTCCTTGATCCAATGGCTGACCCATTAGGTTCGGGTTATAATGCTCTACAGGCAAAGGTTGCTATTGGTTCGGGTGGAATTTTCGGAAAAGGATTTATGGGTGGAAACCAAACACAATTGAGGTTTATTCCGCAGCAATGGACTGATTTTATTTATAGTGTTATTGGCGAAGAGTTTGGTTTCATTGGCAGTCTTCTGGTTTTAACTATGTTCTTAATAATATTTGTGCGTTTACTGAATCTGTCAAAACAGGCAAATGGTTCATTTGAAAGTTTAGTAACCATAGGGGCTTTTGGTTTATTTTTTGCACACTTTGCTTTTAATATAGGAATGAATTTAGGAATCACTCCGGTTGTTGGTTTGCCTCTTCCTTTATTAAGTTACGGCGGAAGTTCATTATTAGTTAACTTGGTAATGGTAGGAATTTTAATGAATTTTTATAAAAGCAGAAGGTTATATGATTAATATTAAATCAAAAGAAAAGCTTCTGATTGCATTAGAAAATAAAAAACATATTTGTGTTGGGCTGGATTCGGATTTAGCTAAAATTCCAAAACATCTTTTAACTAACGATGATCCGATATTTGAATTCAATAAATCAATTGTTGAAGCGACGAAAGAAATTGCAGCGGCTTATAAAATTAATCTGGCTTTTTATGAAAAGGATGGAAGCAAAGGATTACAATCATTAGAAAAAACATTGGAAATTATTCCTTCAAATATTTTAGTGATTGGTGATGCTAAAAGGGGAGACATAGGCAATACTTCGCAAATGTATGCTCAATCTCTCTATGAGCATTTTAGGTTCGATTCCGCAACTCTTCATCCATACATGGGATATGATTCGATTTTGCCCTTCCTTAATTATACCGATAAAGTGAATTTTATTCTTGCATTAACTTCCAATCCAAGTTCATCTGATTTTGAAAAATTGCAATTGCAATCCGGCGAGTATTTGTTCAAGAAAGTAATTGAAAAAACAAATGAGTGGAATAAAAATAAAAATTGCGGAATTGTTTTTGGGGCAACGCATTCCAATGAATTGTCAGATAATATAAAATCGTTTAAGGATTTATTTGTGCTTCTTCCGGGTGTTGGAACTCAAGGCGGATCATTAAAGGAAGTTGTGCAAATATTCACCCAAGTTAATAACAATAACTATATTATAAATATCAGCCGTGCTTTGATCTATGCAGATAATTCAAAAAATTTTGAGAGCGTAATTGCTAAAACTATCAGCGACATTCACTCTCAGGTCGCACTATTCGCAAAATATTGATGTTTATTTGATATTAAAATAAATAGTGTTATTTTTTACCCGAAAGTATTATCCATATATTTTGTGGGTATACTGAGAATTGTTTAAGAGGATGAGATGGAGCATACACCCAGAATAGCAGAAAAATTACTACAAGATATCTGGCGAACTCAAAATTTTACTTCTAAGTTAAAGACTTTTGAAGGGGAAGAATTAACTGTTATTGATCCAGGCGAATTAAATTATGAAAATGCAGGACCAGATTTTATTAATGCTCGGATTAAAATCGGAAATTTTTTATTCTCAGGTGATATTGAAATTGATAAAGATTATAATAACTGGAAATCTCACGGGCATAATATTAATGCAAAACACAACAAAGTTATTTTGCATGCTTGTTTGACAAATTTACACAATCAGTTTTATGTTTATTCCAAAGATGGGAGACGTATTACCAGTATATGTATCAAGCCATTTATTGATCAAAGTTTGCTGGGAAATATTAATCCTGATTTAAATGTGGTAAATGAAGCCAGCTTTATCAAATGTAACTTTTACGCTGATTTAATTGACTTCGAAACAAAGAAAAAATTTCTTGCTAAGCTCGGCATCGATAGATTCAATCGAAAAAGTCAAAAATATTTGCAGCGATTAAAAGAATTAGCTTACCTCAAATCTTTAAGTATAAATGAACCAGTAATTAAATATCAAATGCATCCCAATTTTGAAAACAAGCAGTTTCAATCAAATGATTTTATGGATAGAGAACTATGGGAGCAATTGTTTTATGAAATAATATTTGAGGCTCTTGGTTATTCCAAAAATAAAAATGAAATGATCAAACTTTCTCAATATGCTAATGTAAAGTTTCTGAAGAAACTTGGAAAAGGACCGGAAACAAACAAATTATTTGAAAGTGCTTTATTGAATATCTCCGGGTTAGTTCCAAAAGATAAAGATGAAAAAGTGAATGGTGAATTTGGATACATTAATGAGCTGAAAAATGATTGGAATAAGATTGTACCTATTTATGACGGAGAAACAATGTTTGAAAGCGAGTGGCAGTTTCTGAAATTAAGACCACAAAATTTTCCGACATTAAGAATTGCAGGTGGATCTCGAATTGTATATGATATTCTTTATAACAATTTAATCGGGTTGATTTCAAAAAAAATTTCTGAGATTTATAATTTTGATGTCCTCACCAAATCTATTCGGTCTTTATTTATTGTGAAATCACGTGGTTTTTGGAAGAATCATTTTGTATTTAAGCAAAAGTCTAATATTGAGATTAAATATTTGGTGGGTATCTCACGGGCAGATGAAATCATGATTAATGTTGTACTCCCTTTCTTTTCACTATACTTTGAAATATTTAACAGAAGAGAACTCAGTAAAAAAATCTTAAAAATTTATTCGAATTATTATCAATCATCAGAAAATAAAATTGTTTCCGAAGTTGCAGATTCTTTGGAAGTCTCTGATCTGCTTAAGAAATCTATATATGCACAAGGCGTTCTTGAACTATTCCGAAATTTCTGCTCCAAAAAAAAATGCGAAGAATGTGAAATTGGAAAAATAGTATTTAATTAATACTCCCGGTCATCTTTTTTATTTCATCTCTCAATTTTGCTGCTCTTTCATAATCTTCTCTTTCAAGAGCCTCTCGCAGTTGCTCTTGTAATAACGCAAGTTTCGTCTGAGAAGGTTTAGATTTAGGGCTTCTTTCTTTTTTATATCCAAAATCAAGAGGGTTTTGATTAGGTGTTGTTTGACTTGATGGTTCAAATCCGGCTCGGTTAATTACATCTTCCGTAACAAATATTGGCGCATTGAATCTTAATGCGAGGGCAATTGCATCACTTGGCCTTGAATCAATAACATGTTCAAATGATGCAACTTCAAGTATAATTTTAGCATAAAAAGTATTCTCTCTTAATTCATTTATAATTATCTCGCTTATTGTTGCACTTAAATAATCAATAATTGTTTTCATTAAATCGGAAGTCATAGGTCGTGGAGGTTTATTACCATCAAGTTCACTTGCAATCGCAAGTGCTTCACTGTAGCCAATAATAATTGGTAAAACTCGAACTCCATCAAGCTCTTTTAATACTATAGTATTGGCTCCTCCAACGGAGGAGTTTGGAATTATACCGTCTATTTTAACTTGAATTTTATTCATTTATGATTTTAGTTTTTTTATTTCTTCTATTAAAATTGGAAGAATTTCAAAAGCATCTGCCACTAAACCATAATCAGCAATTTGAAATATCGGTGCATCCTTATCTTTATTTATTGCAACAATACATTTTGATGACCTCATTCCTGCTAAATGTTGTATTGCACCACTGATTCCTACAGCGACATAAAGATTTGGCGAAACAGTTTTTCCTGTTTGCCCGACTTGCTCGCTGTGCGGTCTCCATCCGGCATCAACTACGGCTCTGGAAGCGCCCGTTGCAGCTCCCAATACATCAGCAAGATTTTCAATCAGATTAAAATTTTCAGCGGCTTTCATTCCTCGTCCGCCTGATACAATAATATCGGCTTCTGCTACGTCAATCTTTCCACTGGCTTGCTTTACCTCAATTGTTTTAACTGATGAATCAATTTCACTAATTTGATTTATTATCACTTCGGTATTATCAGAACAATTATCACTTGGTTTAAAAACGTTTGGGCGTAACGCAATCACTTGCAAATTTTTTATTATTCGCGTTTCTAACAATGCTTTTCCCGCAAAAATTGGTCTTGTATAAATGAACTCTCCGTTATCAAAAGAATATTCAATAACATCAACAACAATTCCCGCATCGATTTTTATTGCAATTCTTGGGGCAAGATCTCTTCCAAAAGAAGTGCTGCTGATGATAATTTTATCAAAATAATTTTCTTTGATGAAGTTTGAAATTATTTTTGTGTAATTTTTGCTTGAATAAAAATTTAATTCAGTATTAGTAAAATGTGTCACTTTTTTTAATCCAAATTTCCCAAGTGAACTAAAATCATTGATTTCCCCGCCAACCAAAACGGCTTCAAAGGTTGTGTTTGTTTTTTCAGAAAAATCCTTAGCAACTGAAATTGCTTCCAATGAAGACTTTTTGATTTGATTATTTCGTTGTTCCAAAACAACTAATATTTTATTTGCCATATATTCTCCTAAATTACCTTTGCTTCTTCATGTAAAAGTCTTACTAGTTCCGGTACCGCACTTGAATCTGT
>PFVB01000163.1 GCA_002790395.1 Ignavibacteriales bacterium CG_4_9_14_3_um_filter_34_10
ATTCAAAATTAAATATTGTAATTCCTGTAATAGTTGAAAAGAAACTGAAAACTATCTGAGATAAGTTTGGCTTATGGTAATATTTCTGTTTTGGTAAATTCATTAATAAAATTAGTTTTTTCTGTGGTTAAAATAATAAAAGAAAAACACCAAATAAAACAATGTTTTTAAAATGCGTTAATAATATGATTCAAATTATATTTATCTCTGCCTTGATAATTGATCGCAATCACGTCTATTCGGCAATCATAATCAGTAAAATTATTTTCATACAGAAAGGATTCTGCTATTTTGCGAACTTGATTTTGCTTTCCCTTGGTCACCGCAAGTTCAGCAGGCCCAAAATTTTGGTTGTTCCTTGTTTTTACTTCAACAAAAATTATGAGCTTATCTTTGGTTGCGATTACATCAATTTCTCCTTTGCCGAACCGGTAGTTTCGTTTGACTATCTTGTAACCATTTTCCAATAAAAAATTACATGCGATTGATTCTCCCTGATCTCCAAATTCTTTTTTATTCTCACTTGTCATATGAAATATATTGCTCCTATTTGTTAAATATTTTTTTCAAAAAAGAATTGCGATGATACTTTGTTGTGCCTAAAGTTAATATTGCTTTTATATGTTCTCTTGTACCATAACCTTTGTTCTTTGCCCAATTATAATCAGGAAATTCGAAATGATAATTTAGCATCAATCTATCTCGAGTGACTTTTGCAAGAATTGAAGCCGCAGCAATTGAAAATGAAAGTGAGTCTCCCCTAACAATTGGTTGGGTTTTTATTTTGCTTGAAAATGATTTGTTTCCGTCAATTAAGATAAGTTCGGGGGTTAATAATAAATTTTCGGAAGCCATTTTCATTGCTTGTAGTGTTGCCTGTAAAATATTTATTTCGTCGATTGTTGTATGATCAATTATTCCAATGCCGAAAGAAGTGGCTCTATCAACAATAATATCGAATAATTTCTCGCGTTGATATTGAGATAATTTTTTCGAATCATTTACACCTTCTATTCTTACATTTGGCGGAAAAACTACCGCGGCAGCAACAACCGGACCCGCCAATGGACCTCGCCCAGCTTCATCAATTCCGCAAACACACCTGCTGTTTTCTTGCTTTCTAATTTTATCGTCAAACTTTTTCAGCATTAAAAATTAAATCCTTTAATTCCAAAATAAATTGATATCAAGCCTAAAACCATATTTAATTTCAGGAGAGAACTCATCTTCATCAAATTGCTCTGTGAATAATCATTTGATATTTTTATTATAAAATATAAAAGCAAACTGTTCACAGGTATTATACTATAAAAATAAACTTTTCCATAAATGTTATAAGCAATCGGAATTAGAGTCAATAAAATCAGCATTAGTGTTAAATACACAATTATTTTAACAGATAATTTTGCTCCATAAATTGCCGGAAAAGTAATTACGCTTTCCTTTGTATCACCTTTAATATCTTCAATATCTTTTACTATTTCGCGGATAAAATTTATTAGCAAAGCAAAAACAGCTGGAATCAATGAATTGTCAATGTTGTTCACCGATGCTCCTCCGAATATAAACGCAAATCCCGTAAAAAATGAAACAACAAAATTTCCGAGCAGAGGAATTTTTTTCAGTTTGAGGGAATAAAAGAAAATTGAAATCTCAGAAATAATGACAATGAAAAAAGAAAAAATGTTAATTTGTGTGGCGATGATTAATGCAATTATATTTACCAAATAATAAAAGTATAATGCACGATTTTTGCTAAGATTCCCTGAAGGCAGAGGTCTTTGTGGTCTATTAATCTTATCAATTTCGAAATCATAAATATCATTGATTACATTTCCTGCCGCTCCGACCAATCCACCTGATAGCGAAGCTAAAATAATATTTACCCAAACTATTTTCAGTCCACTGCAAATTATGCCGGCCACAAAAATTGATGCAAAGGTAATGATGAAATTGATGGGACGAATTATTTGAAAATAATATTTAATTTTTTTCATATCCTAAAACTCGTTAATAATTCCAAAATGTAATTTGCCTTCGCTAAAAGAATCACCTTTACCTAAAGCAAAGCTAACGCCAAGCACTCCGATTCCTGTTTCAAGATTCAATCCAAATCCATAACCACTTTTAAATCCAGACAAATCTTTTTCTCTTTCCATATTGTTTTTCGAAAGCAAAAAATATCCTTCATCAAAAAAAACAAACACAAAAGATCTTCTTCCAAGTAAATATCTGTACTCAAAATTACTCCAAAACACTCTATTACCCCAAAACTGATTTTCAATATATCCGCGCAGACTGAAGGCTCCTCCGAGTTTATATAAATCGCTGATTTCTTTCGATGTCCCTTTTAATTCTCTTACATGAAATGATAATGCCAATACCTGTTCTCTCATGGTTTTTTGGAAAAACGAAAAATCAAATTCAATTTTCTGCTGCTCGACTTTTTTGCTTTCGGCTAATGAAAGGTACTGCAAAGGCCCAAATATTTTCTTTTGATACAACTTATAAGTTGTTGTGAACAAAAATCCTTTTGTCGGACTATATGCATCATCCCGCGTATCGTATTTAAGGCTTGCCCCCAATACTAGTGAGGAGGAATTAAACACAATAAAACCTCTTTTGTCAGGCTCAGAAGGAATTGTTGACTCAGTTCCAATCAATAATGAAGTGCTGATTTCATCATTCAACAAATATTCAACTTTGCCTTCATATTTTCTTTGAACGTAAGTGCTGTCTTGTTTTCGCTGCCAAATAAAAAAGGAAATATTTATTGGCAAATCAAACAACCATGGTTCAATGTAATTAATTTCAAGCTCTTGGGATAATTGTCCATCTTTTTGCCATTTTACCATTCCTGATCGTTCCGAACCAAATATGTTTCTTAACCCGACATTTACAAATCCCGTGAAATATCCTTTCGATTTATTTTTTATCGCCGGCACATATCCAACTATTCCATCAAAACTGTTTGTGACTTTTTCTTTCACTACAATTTTCAAAATACCTTTATTTTCTTGATTAAAATAATATTGCGCAGCTTCTATCGGTTCAAAGAATTTTAGCCTGTTTAATATTTCCGGAATTGTATTAATCTTTGCTGATGAAAACACATCACCAATTTTTATTCGAATATTTCGAGTGATGACATACTCTTTTGTTTTTGTGTTTCCCTCGATCAATATTTTATCAACAGTACTTTTTTCATTCTTTTTGATTTTTAAGTGCAACGTAACTTCATTTCTTCGATTTAATGTATCCGACAAAAAAAACATTTTAGAAACTTCTATTGAAGCAAATGGAAAGCCTATATTTTCATATTCTGCTAAAATCTCATAAAATGTTTTTTCAACCTCTTCCCGCAAGAATATTTTCCCGATTGAATATTTGAAATAATCCTGAACTACTAATGAGTCTTCTAAATCAGTTGATTCTACTTGAATACTATGAATAAAGGTCGGTTCGTTTTCTGAAATCTTAATCAATAAAATCACTTCATTTCTAATTTTGATTGAATCAAGTTCAATTTCCGAATTATAAAAACCCTGATCACTAAGTGCAGATTTAATTTTATTCAGAATTAAATTACTAAGAGAATCATTTATAGAAATCTTCGATTGTAAAAAAGGAGTGATTAAAGATTTATTAACCCTATTGCTGCCTGATATTTCAATGTTTTTGATAACTTGCGAATAATTGATTTGAGAAAGAAAAAGGATAAATAAAAAATATTTATTGAGTTGGCGAATCATCTATCAACTTCATTTTTTTACCAATCGGAACAACTTGAACTTGATCTAAATATTTTTCGTATTGAGTAAAAGAAACCTTGCTCGTTTCAATCATTTCGGCATTTGCTGCACCTATTGCTACAGCCATTTTAATAAAATCAGCATACACTAAAGCCTTCTCTAAACCATAAATAATACCGGACAAAAAAGCATCTCCACTACCGGTTGAATCCAATTCAGTAATGCTTGGCGGAGAAATTTTGTATATAAAATCAAACTTGGAAGAATAAAAATCCTTATTGCCATCAGTTAAAAATGCAAGTTTGATTCCCTTGTTGTATAGTTGTTTTAAAAAATTAATTTTCGAATTTTCTGTAGATAAATCAATGTTCAATGATTTTTCGATTTCTTTAACGTTTGCATGATAAATCATTGGACCAGCATCAATAGCCGACAATAATTGATTCCCGTAAGTATCAACAATTGTAATTTTGTCCAATTTTTTTGCTTTTGAAATAATGAGTGGAATCAACTTTTCACATTCTGCGTTTGGACTGCT
>PFVB01000137.1 GCA_002790395.1 Ignavibacteriales bacterium CG_4_9_14_3_um_filter_34_10
TAAAGAAACCAAACGTGTTTGAAGGAAAGAAGAACTGGGTTCTTAAAGGAGTTAAATTTGCAACTAACAGTTCAAAAATTGATAAATCATCTTTCACAGTTTTGAATGAAGCAGTCCAGGTATTAAAAGATAATCCAAACTTAAAAGTTGAAGTTGATGGTTATACTGATAATGTTGGTAAAGATGCTGCAAATCAAAAATTATCAGAAGCAAGAGCTGTCTCAGTTAAAGACTACTTTGTAGCAAAAGGTATTGCTGCAAGCAGATTAACTGCTGTTGGTTATGGTTCAGCTAATCCGGTTGCTGATAATAGCACTCCTGCAGGCAGAGCAGAAAACAGAAGAATTGAATTAAGAGTTGTAAATTAATTTTAAGGGGGCTTTAGCCCCCCTTTTTTTACTTAAATAATTGGTCCCTTTAATTTTATCCGGTGAGATAAAGAAGGATGTTAAAAGAAAATAATATTAAAAACAAAATTTGGAGAACCTCTTCAGCTTCTTGCTGAAGAGGTTTTTTTTATATGACTATAAAAGCAAAAATTATTGATGAAATCGGTTTTGGAAGAACAATTACTCGTCTTGCTCACGAAATTGTTGAAAAGAATAAAGGTATTCAGGATGTAGTAATAATCGGGATGCGAACCCGAGGTGAGTTTATTGCAAAGCGAATTCAAGAAAAAATCACTTCAATCGAATCAGTTAGTCCGGAACTCGGAATACTTGATGTGACTTTATATCGGGACGATTTTCGTACCCGGTTAAAACAGCCGGAAGTATCGGTAACAAATATATCAATTGACATAACAAAAAAGCATATTGTTCTCGTTGATGATGTGCTTTATACCGGCAGGACAGTGAGGGCAGCTTTGGATGCTTTAATGGATTTAGGCAGACCAAATTCAATTCAGTTGTGCGTATTGGTGGATCGGGGTCATCGGGAGATGCCGATTATAGCTGATTTTGTTGGCAAAAGTATTCCTACTTCAATTAATGAAGAAGTCAAAGTACGGCTAAAAGAAATTGATGAAGAAGATGGCGTTTACTTGGTCGAATCGCCCAAAAAAGGATTATAAAAATGTCATTAACTATAAAACATTTAATTGGTTTGCATGGAGTTCCTTCCGATGATATTCAAACAATTTTAGATACTGCCAAGACTTTTCGCGAAGTTCTTGAAAGACCCATTAAAAAAGTGCCGACACTTCAGGGAAAAACAATTGTAAATCTTTTTTATGAAGATTCAACAAGAACCCGAATATCATTTGAACTTGCAGAAAAAAGATTATCTGCTGATACGATTAATTTTTCTAAATCAGGAAGCAGTACTAAAAAAGGCGAAACATTTAAAGATACTATTCGAAACATTGAAGCGATGAAAGTTGATATGATTGTTGTCCGGCATGAATCAGCTGGCGTTCCTCAGTTTTTAACTCGGATTTCAAAAGCGAGTATTATTAATGCCGGGGACGGAAGACATGAACATCCCACTCAGGCTTTGCTTGATATGTATTCAATTCGTGAGCGCTTAGGAAAATTAAAAGGATTGAAAATTTGTGTCATTGGAGATATTGCACACAGCAGAGTTGCACTTTCAAATATTTTTGGATTACAAACGATGGGTGCTCAGGTTTCTGTCTGTGGTCCGTTAACAATGATTCCCCAAAATATTGAATCATTAGGAGTGAAAATTTATACGGATATATCAAAAGCAATTTCAGAAAATGATGTTTTGAATGTTCTCAGAATTCAACTAGAACGAAAAGCAGGAACTTCCATTCCAACATTAAGAGAATATCATAATTATTTTGGAATTACTGCCGAGAGAATTGAAAAAAACAATAAAGATATCTTGATTTTACATCCCGGACCAATTAATAGAGGTGTTGAAATAACTTCTGAAGTAGCTGATGGTCCGTATCAGATTATCCTTGACCAAGTAACAAATGGCGTTGCAATTAGAATGTCAGTATTATATTTATTAGGAACAAGACAATAGGTAAGTAATGAAAATATTATTAAAAAATTTGAATCTGCTAAACCCGGAACAAAAAATTAATCATGAATCTGATTTACTTATTGAAGATGGGAAAATTATAGAATTGGGAAGTAACATCACTTCGATTGACAGCCAAACAAAAACTTTTGATTTTACGGGAATGTACTGTGTGCCCGGATTGGTTGATATGCATGTTCATCTTCGTGAACCCGGAAGAGAAGATGAAGAAACTATTGAAACGGGAAGCAATGCAGCAGCAGGAGGAGGATTCACTGAGATTGCATGTATGCCTAATACAAATCCTGCAATTGATTCTGCTGAAGTTGTAAAACTTATTAAAGACAAAGCTAAAAATCATCTTGTTAATGTTCATCCGATTGGAGCTGTATCTGTCAATCGTGCTGGTGAAGGTCTTTCTCCGATTGCAGAACTTGTTGATGCCGGAGCAGTAGCTTTTTCCGATGACGGTGTGGCTGTAAAGACTTCAGCTTTATTGAAAAGTGCAATGGAATATTGTTTGATGTTTGATAAAACAATTATCGATCACTGCGAAGAAATCTGTTTCTCTGATGGTGCAATGAATGAAGGATTTATCAGCACATTGTTAGGGTTACCGCCTTTGCCTTCTGTATCCGAAGATCTGATAGTTGCAAGAGATATTTTAATGGCAGAATACACAGGCGGAAAAATTCATATTGCACATATCAGTTCAAAAAAATCAGTGGAACTTGTAAGAAATGCAAAAGGAAAAGGAATAAAAGTTACTGCTGAAGCTACTCCGCATCATTTTACATTGACAGATGATGTACTGAAAAATTATGATACAAATTTTAAAATGAGCCCGCCGCTAAGAACAGAAGAGGATGTTCAGGCAATAATTTCAGGCTTAAAAGATGGTACGATTGATTGCATTGCAAGCGATCATGCACCACATTCGGTTGAAGAAAAAGAAATGGAATTTATTTATGCACCAAATGGAATATTGGGCTTGGAAACTGAACTTGCACTTTGTTTAAATGAATTGGTTTCCAAGAATCATTTGACATTGGATGATTTAGTGTTAAAATTATCAATCAATCCAAGAAAAATCCTTAACCTACCGATTCCAAAATTTGAAACTAATGAGTTGGCAAATCTTACCATTTTTGATCCTGAAAAAATATGGACGGTTGACGTCTCCAAATTTAAGTCAAAATCCAAAAATTCTCCTTTTGATAAAAGACTGCTTAAAGGTGCTTCGGTTGCCGTAATTAATAATTCAAAAATGTTTTTCGAAAACAAGTTTACTGATATCTGATAAATTCTGTTTAATTATTTATACACAGAGAGCCAATTAATGTACAACTGGCTCTCGGATATTGATTTTTGTTTTCAAAACTAAATCCTTTAGTGGCATAATCATTGAACCAGTCTAATAAATAATTTGGGGGATAAAATGAAAAATACAATTAGAACTTTGATTGCAGCAACTTTTGCTTTATCACTGATTGCATGTGAAGAGTCTGATTATTATGATGATACTCCGCCTGAACCACCTAAGAATTTGTTCGTAAAAACAGGCGACAGCAAAACGGAAATCAGTTGGGATTATAATAGGGAAAAGGATGTCTCCGGTTATAATATTTATTATTCAGGCAGCTATGATGGAAAGTATGAACTGATTGGAAGTTCTGAAACAAATTTCTATGTTGATCGTGATGCTGTAAATGGTGAAAAATATTTTTATGCAGTTACAGCTTATGATTTTAGCGGGAATGAAAGTGAATTGAGTTATGATTATGCTTATGGTATCGCTCGTCCTGAAGGATTTAATCAGACAGTATTTGATTATCTAAAGTTTCCTGAATCGTCGGGTTATAGTTTTGCTAAATACACAATGGTTCCTTTTGATGGTGTCGACGCGGATTTCTTTTTCGAAAACTTTAATGGCGAATATTTTCTGAATGTTTGGTACGATTCGGATATTCAGGATATGGGAGTGACCAACTCAATATACGATATAAGTTTTGCACCTGCAGATGGATGGATTTCGATGAA
The DNA here is from genome assembly GCA_002790395.1 of Ignavibacteriales bacterium CG_4_9_14_3_um_filter_34_10. GTDB lineage: Bacteria > Bacteroidota > Ignavibacteria > Ignavibacteriales > Melioribacteraceae > UM-FILTER-34-10. Next base: position 4,033 of record PFVB01000137.1, read on the forward strand.
AGAAGGGGAGAATGTAAAATACGTAAAGGCTATTGTTGGTCATACTTATGTCATTTGGACTCTTGATAATCACTTTGCAAAGATTCGTATCTCTCAGATAACTGAACAAAGAATAGTTTTTGACTGGGCATATCAACTATTGGATGGGGAGCGACAATTGAAAAGAGCAATTACAGAAAGAAGCGGCAAATTAACACTCATCAAAAGATAGTCTGACACTTTTAATAAAAGCATACTTCGGTAAGTATGCTTTTATATTTACATTTCATTAACTTTCAAGAAAAAAAAACTAAAAATGAATAAAAGTCTTTTAATAATATTTTTTTTAATCAATGCTTTTCTTCCGAATAAAGAAAATGATAATGAAATTACAGCAATATTTTCAAGGTTTGAAACAGGCATTAAAAATGCAAATGTTGAAGATTTCTTTTCTGATCTTGATGGGGAAATTTATTTAAGTATTAAAAAAGGTGTATCAGGTTATTTTAGTTCAAACCAATCGTATTATTTGTTGAATGATTATCTGAGGGAATATTCTCCGCTCAGTTTTAATTTATATAAAAAAGAAACTGAAGGAGATTATCCATATGGATTTGGTTCTTACTATTATAAAAAGAAGGGGATCAGAGGTAATTCCAAGGTTTTTGTATCATTGAAAAAAAATAATTCTTCATGGAAAATATCCCAAATAACATTTGATTAAATACAAATGCATATCATTAAATATTTCACGCAAAAGTCTAATCTCATAATAATTATCTTGCTGGCAGCATTGGTTATTTCAAGTTTTCTTCCACCGGTTATTATTGAGAACAAAAAGACAAATTGGATTCGGACGAGGCACGAATTAAAAGAGAATATTGAAAATGATATTAAACATGCTGTTAAAAATTATGCGGAAAAACTTTTTGGGGTTTTGAATACAACTGCAGATGGCAGCAGGCATTTTAGCATTTCAAATGATTATGTGATGATATCGTTTGATAAAAATTTTCAAATGGTGAAATGGTCTGCAAATAGTTTTTCTGTGGATATTCCAATTATCACGAAACATTATTTACCACATGAATATTTCTTCTATGATACTCCAACATTTTTATTTTTATCGGCATATAAAGTTACTCCAAAAGGATATGACTTTTGTGCGATCCCGCTAATTAGAAAATACACACTTAACAGTAAATATTCTGATAATCTTAATTTTACACAAAAAACTGCCGAGAAATATTCGACAAAAATCGAACTACAAAGCCACCACTCAAAAATTATTGATGGCAGGGTCAGCGGTTTTAATTTAGATAATAATAAGAATAATTTTATTGCAAAAGTTATTTATGATACTCCAAGTCAGGACGTTCAGTTAAATGAAATTGCACAGAAATTTTATTTGATGCAATCTGTTTTGCTCTTTTTTATCGTCTGTCTTTTTGTAGTTAAATTAAAGAAGTTTTTCTACTCTGTTAAAAACTCATTTATGTCGGCAGTTTATTTTAGCATTACGTTAATTTTATTTAGAGCAGTACTTTTAATTTTCAGATTTCCGGCAAATTTCATTTCAACTGAATTAACTGATCCTGCTTGTTTTTCTTCTACTTTTGCATTTGGTGCATTTAGATCTCCGGTTGAATTATTTATAAGTCTGATTTTTATCCTGTCAATTCTGGTGATAATTATTCGGCAATATTTAGTCGCTGACCCACTGAACAAATTGTTTCCAAAAACAAAAAAAATAAAAACCATTTCTATTTACCTGACTTCGCTAATTGTAGTTTTATTCTATTTGCTTTTTTGGCGTGCTTCAGGGGCTGCCATAAAGAGCATTGTGTTTGATTCATCGATCAGATACTTTCAGGATGCAAGTTTTATTCCATCGTTTGTTACATTGTTTATGGAGCTAAATCTTTTTATCATCGGAACCATAACAGTTTTATTCTGTTTGTTTTTATTGCATATTTTAATTGCGCTCGCTAGGTTATGTTATCAAAAATATAACAGTAAAAGTATTTATATAATGTTATTTGTTGCGGTTCAAATATTGGGATTACTGTTTGATTTTATTCAAAAGCAGCCACAAGGGAATCATTTTGTTCGAGTAGTTTTGATTACTTTTTCATTTGCTTTTATTTATAAATATGAATCAATCAGAAAAAGTAATTTTTTATTTTTAATTGTCATTCTAATCGCTTCATCATATTTATCAATTGTAATTTTGATACACCATAACTCAAAGCTTGAACTGAAAGCACTTAAATTGAATACCTCTGAATTAACTCGTTCTAATGAGAATGTATTGACTTTCACAATTGCAAGATTTCTTTCTGAAGCTGCTGAAAATGATGAGTTGATTTATAAATTGAAAAATCGTAGTAAGGACTTTGACCAACTTGCATTTGCAATTTGGAGCAATAGCAGATTCGAGCAGCTTCCAATAAGTTCAAATATCAATATTATCAACAACAGCAAAAAAATAATCGGCTCTTTCTCTTTTGATTACAGCGAAAATTATATATGGGACTGGAATAACCCGACTGAAGATTTTAAAAGTCAAAAAATCATTCCGATTAACTTAACAAAGAGTTCAAAAGTATTGCGTGGTATTACTCCGGTAAGATTTGAAAATAAAATATTGGGTTATGTTGAAATATCTGCAATTATTGATTTGAACAGTCTGGGGTTTGAAAATACTCCGCCGATATTCAGTTCATCAAATCTTTTTGCTAATACTCCAATAAATATCAATCAACTGAAAATATTTGATTTCCAAAATGACTCGCTCAAAAATTATTATACGGATATTATTATTCCGGCTCATGCAGTGAAATCTATTCTGAATTTTCGGTTTAAGAATTCTGATGAGGCTTGGCTGGAATTGCTTTTAAATGGGAAAAGAAATGTCTTCTACTTGTATAAATATAATATTAAAGATATCAGGCGGATTATTGCAGTTGGATTGGAAGAGAAAAGTTACATTTGGTATCTGTTCGATTTCTTTAAGATATTTTTTGTCCATTCTTTATTTATTCTTTTTATAGTTTCCGGTATTTATGTGTTTTTCTTCAAGAAGACAAATAGGTTGCGATATAGTTTCAGATTCCAGCTTGCTGCAGCATTCATTATAATTTCGCTTGTCCCAATAATTGTTCTTGCCTTCTATTTCAGAAATATAACAAATGAGAAAAACCTGAATTCGATCTATTATAAACTTGCTAAAAGGGCTGATAATATTGAGGAATATTTGACTTCAAAAGCAAAAGTGGTTGGCAATACTGAATTGTTTTCTGAAGCAGCAAATACACTTGGAATTAATTATTCTGTTTATTCAGATAAGTTTCTTATTTATAGTTCTAAAAAAGAATTCTATTCAGCCGGGCTGATTTCAAATTATATCAATCCAAATGCTTTTGAACGTTTAGCAAAAGAAGAGCAAAAAGAATTTGTGACTGAAGAAAGGATAGAAAATTATTACTATCATTCTTTGTATCACAAGATAAAATTAAACAATAAAATTTATGTTCTAAAAATCTCGGATTTGTTTAACTACGTTCAGTTGCCGATGACAGGAACTGAGATTGATGTCTTTCTCTTTGGTGTTTATTCTTTTGCGATTATTATGCTGCTGTTTCTTAGTACGTTTTTTGCAAATCAAATTTCATCTCCCATCAGAAAACTTATCCAGGCTACAAAAGCAGTTGGAAGCGGTGACTTAAATGTCGAAGTTGATTTTCAAAAGCAAGGTGAGATAAAAGAATTGGTTGATGGATTTAATAAAATGGTAAAACAATTGAAAGTGACGCAGAACGATTTGGCGGCAATGGAAAGAGAAGCTGCATGGAAGGAAATGGCTAAGCAGGTTGCACATGAAATTAAAAATCCTCTTACTCCAATGAAACTTTCGATTCAGCAATTAATCGCAGCGAAAAATGATGAGTCTCCTAAGTTTGATGAATTCTTTTATAAGATTTCTGCAACTATCATAAAGCAAATTGATAATCTGAAAAACATTGCTTCGGAGTTTTCTTCATTTGCGAAAATGCCGAGTATAAATATTCAATCGGTTGAATTGGTAGGTTTGCTCAATCAAACATTAACAATTTTTAATGACGATGGAATTGACTTGAGTCTTGAATCATCTGAAAAAGAAATTTGGTTAGCAACTGATGGTGAGCAATTTCAGCGTTCTATAATTAATATGATTCGTAATTCAATACAGGCTAATTCAAAAAAAATATTTGTAAGCGTAAGACAGATTGCAACTTTTATTGAATTAAAAATATGTGATAATGGAATCGGTATTCCAGTGGGACTAAGAGAAAAAATATTTGACCGTAGTTATTCAACAAAAAAAGATGGAATGGGGATTGGACTTTATTTAACTAAAAGGTTTGTTGAATCAATGAATGGAAAAATTGAAATTGAAGAATCAAATGAATTCAGCACGATTATCAAAATCACTTTCCCGATATAACTTATGACCAATCTAACTGAATATCAAAAAAATGCACTTGAATTTGAAAATCATATTGCACTTACGGCAAATGCCGGATCGGGAAAAACTTTTGTCCTTGCCAAACGATTTGTAAAAATAGCTGTTGAAACCGACTCACCCGTAAATTCGATTGTTGCCATAACTTTCACAGATAAAGCTGCATCTGAGTTGTATGTGAAAATATCGAGAGAAATCAATTCTTTACTAAGCGATGAAGAAAATCCGGTACGAAGAAAAAAAATACTTCAAATCCGTGCGGAATTAATCAACGCAAAAATATCAACAATCCATTCTTTCTGCTCCGATATTTTGAGAGAGTTTCCATCAGAAGCCGGAATTGATTCATCATTCATTATTATCGATGAACAGCAGAGAGATGAACTTGTCGAAATGGTGATTGATGAGTTCATAAATGTCAATCTGCAGAATGGTAATGAAAAAATTAAAAAACTGATAAGGATATTCGGTTCGGTCATTCTCACCAAAAAAATATTTGAAAACGTAATATCGAATTCAACTACAATCAATGAATTAAAGGATAATTTTTATAATAAAACTCCTCAAGAAATTGAAGAATATTATGAAAAACTAAAAATGAAGCTTTTCAATGAATATTTTCTAAAGAGATTACCGGAATTTAAAAGTGAATTTCTTTTCTTAAATGAGTTGGTGGAAGATAAAGGCAAAGCAGGAGAGAAGAAAATATTTGTTAATGAACAATTGCAAAAATTAAATTCAGATGATTCGGTTAGAAATGTTTTGGATGTGCTTCATAGTTTTTTAGAAATAGTTTTCACAAAATCTTTCACTTTATTAAAAAGAGGCTATTTAAATAGTGAAATAAGTGATAATTATTCATCCAAAATAAATTTCATCGGAGATTTTGTAAAGGAATATTTAGCTGTATTCGGCACAAATGATTTGACTAATTTGCACTTGATTGCTTTTTCCAAAGATGCTATTGAGTTATTTTCAGAGTTGGTTGAAAAATATGAAGAGAAAAAGTATAGGTTAAGTTACCTCGACTTTGAAGATTTAATGTCGAAAACTGTTAAAATTATTAAAGAAGAAAAAATACTTGATGCACTGAAAGTTAAATACAAATACATAATGATTGATGAATATCAGGACACAAATGAAATTCAGTATGAAATATTTATGCCCATTCTTGATGAACTTAAACACGGAAATTTGTTCATTGTAGGCGATGAAAAACAAAGTATTTATAGGTTTCGTAATGCGGAATTAGAAGTCTTTAATAAAACCAAAAATGAAATTAAACAGAAAAGCAGTCAGAATATTCTTGAACTTCCTCATAGCTTTAGGTTGTCGCCAAAACTTGCATTTTTTACTAATTCCATATTTGAAAAACTGTTTGAAAATCCTACGGAATATTTTAATGAAGTTGCCAACAGTAATCTTGTTTCTACCAGAAATGATTTAGAAACCGGTGGCGTCGAATTTTTGATTGCTAATGGTGAGATAACAGAGCCACAATTAATTGCAAACAAAATTATGCTGTTGGTTAAGGGTGGCAAAATTTCTTTCAACGATATAGCGATTCTGTCAAAAAGGAAGTTGCCGTTTTTTGAGTTAGAAAAAGAATTTATTAAATGTAATATTCCGTATGTAACCATTGGCGGACGAGGGTTTTATCAACGGCAATTAATTTTTGACATTAATAATTACTTAATGTTCTTGATAAATCCGCTGAATGATTTAGCGTTAATAGGAATTCTTCGTTCTCCATTTTTCTACTTAAGTGACAGGGAAATATTCTTAATCTCTCTCGAAGAAGGAGAATCTTTCTATAAAAAACTTGAAAATTATTCTTCAAAAAGTCAAGTTATAGAAAAAATATGCTCTGTGTTAAAAAACAATATTAATAGAACTAACGAGTATTCACCGACTAATCTGATTATAAAATTGATGCTTGAATCAGGGTATTATTCCGTAATAATGTCGCGTATAAATGCCGATCAGGAATTAGCAAATTTTGAAAAGTTATTATCAATAACCAGAAGTTTTATGAAATCTGGATTCAAGTCGCTTTTTGATTTGAGTGAATATTTGAAAACAGCATCAAGTGAAATAGAGGATGAGGGCCAAGCTGCTGTCCGGACTGAATCCAATGCTGTTAAATTGCTAACGATTCATAAAGCAAAGGGGTTGGAATTCAAAGTTGTATTTTTAATTGATACAAATTCTCAGCCAATCATGAATTCTGTCGCCGCAAAGGATTTGATTATAGATAAGGAATACGGGCTTCTTACCAAACTTCCATCTGATAATTTATTTGAGGAATATAAAAATTTTGAGATCAATAAAGTTTATAATTTTCGGAACAAGAAAAAGGAAATTGCTGAACTAAAAAGATTGTTATATGTAGGTATCACTCGTGCAATTGATTATTTATTCATTAGTGTAACACTGAAAGAAGGGAAAATTACCGGCAATTCTTTTTTTGATTTCATCTCTAAAACTTTGAACTTTAATGCTGAAATGAAAACACTTAGTCTTTCTGGAAAACTTGATTTGTTGATTGACTCTGACGGTGCTTTTATTAATAAAAGTGTCGATATGAATTTAGAGATTCCTGTTAATTGTCATCCCATTGATGATGTATCATTAAACATAAACAAAAGCAGCTTTGAATTTCCTGTTAAATCACTTAATGTAAATATCGATTCTAAAATTAGTGATGAAATCATTTCAGCCACTAAAATTGCAGTCTTCAGCCAATGCCCGCGTAAATATAATTTGTTGTATAATCTTGGTTTGGGCGAGATTATCAAAAAGACAAAAAACATCCATTTTGATGATGAATTTTCGGTTGATGTAGAAAATAAAATTCAGGCAAATATTGCCGGTTCAATTATTCATAATTTTTTGCAGCAAGAACCAACAAAAGAAAATTTAGATGCCGTTCTATCGAATTCAATCCGCAACCACATAAATACATTATCTGAAATTAATTTGGAAAATTTACATAAGGAACTGAAGCAACAACTTGAAAAATATTTTAAGAGTGACATTTATTCGCGATTAAGCTCATATAGAAATTACTTCAATGAATATCAAATCTACTTAAAAGAAAATGACTATTTCCTTTTTGGAATAATGGATAAAATTATTTTAGAAGAAAAGTTGATTATAGTGGATTATAAAACAGATGTAATTAATGAAAAGAATATTCAAAAAAAAATCGAACATTATTACAATCAATTAATGTTTTATGCCTTTATTTCATCGAAGTATTTTGACTTTCATAAAAAAGCTGAGATTAATCTTGTTTTTATAAAATCTCCTGAATTATCTTACTCACGTGAAATTGATCAAACGGAAATTTTAAGTTTCGGTGGAAAGATTTATAAAATTATTCAAGAAATCAGAAATGAAAATTTTGCTCCTGATTTGAACCATTGCCAATCCTGCGTTTTTTGCGTGGACAAAAATTGTATCGCCGATAAAGAAATTTAACTGCTCTTTTTAATGGAATTAAACTTAATTATTTTAGTATCTCACCTTACGCAATTGTTATGCTGAATTTATTTCAGCATCTAAAAAACTTGACAAAGAAGATTCTGAAACAAGCCTGTCTGCCAACAGGCAGGTTCAGAATGACTTTATTATTATCTTTGTGTAAGGTGGCTTAGTAATGAAAAATTTAATGAGGAATCAATGAAAATATTTTCTAAACAGGACTTACAGAATTACGAACTATCATTAACTTATGATGACATTAGTTTAATCCCAACACAAATATCAGAAATTAGAAGCAGAGTAGAGCCGATTACAAAGACAAGTTTCATGGGATTGGAATTAGGACTGCCGGTAATTTCAAGTCCAATGGATTCTGTGACAGGTAATTTGATGGCTAAAGAATTGACAAATTCAGGCTGTCTTGGAGTTGTGAATAGGTTTGATTCATCATTACAAGAATTGACTTCATCTTCGGCGAAAACACAAGGAATAAAGGCTGTTTCTATTGCTTTGAATACACCATTTTCAGTAATTGAACAACTTGCAGAACTAAATTTGATAATATGTATTGATACAGCAAACGCAAATAATAAAGCAGTTCTTCAGAAATGTGAAGAAATTAAATCCAAAACTAAAATCAAAGTTATGCTTGGAAATATTGCTCATGGTGCAACACTCAGAAAATTGGTTGATGCTGGTGCGGATTCAATCAGAATTGGTATTGGCGGCGGAAGTGTTTGTACTACTTCAATTCAAACCGGAATTGGAATCGGTCAGGTTTCTTCACTGCTTGATGTTTATTTTGCGAGAGAAAAAGACAATCTGAAAATCGAATTGATTGCTGATGGCGGAATTAAAAGTCCCGGCGATGTTGCTAAAGCTATTGCACTCGGTGCTGATGTGGTAATGCTCGGAAGAATGCTTGCAGGAACAAAAGAAACTCCGGGCGAAGTAATCAAATACAATGATCAGTTGTGGAAAAAATATCGCGGTTCCGCTTCCTTCGGTGTTAAAATGAAAAATGAATTCATTGAGGGTGAAGAGACAATGATTCCTTACAAAGGTGTTGTTAAAAATGTGATTGACGGAATTTCCGACGGACTCCGAAGTTCAATGAGTTATATGAATTGCAAAACTATTGAAGAATTAAGGAAGATAAATACTTTCTCAATTCTGTCAAACAGTTCTTATCTTGAAAGATTACCAAAAAAATAATTTGATTCTACTCGTCATAGAATTTCAGAAAATCGATATCATTATAGTTTGTGATTGAAAGAACTTGCAAATTGGAAACGTTATTTAATTCAACTGAATCGCTGAACTGATTGAATTTTCTTGTGTCATCAGCGTTTATTACCGAAAAACGACTTTTTCTTTTCGGTCTGTAGTTTTCTGCCATTTTGTGGCATGAGTTAATGACATTTATTTTTTTGTTTTCATTAATTCTGATTACATTTTCGGATGGCACTTGCTGTCGTTCTGCATTTTGAATTGGAATTTTATTAATTCTTTCATGAACAATCTGTTTTTTGATTGTTTGGTTGACAGAAGCTGAAACATGAGCCGGCTTTGTCTTCATACGGTAAGAAATATATGAAACAGAGAAAACCAGAGCGAATAAGCCAAAGACGACTAATAAACTCGTATATATTATAGGAAGAAATGCCATTTTATTTTTATCCTTTTTTTATTTGACAAAATATTTAAACAAAATAAATGCCATGATATTTCTTTGATTTTTAGTTGGAATAAAAACATTTTGGATATCGGTTAAAAAAAATCGAGATTGTGTTTCAAAACAAGACGGCAAATGTTGTATGAAAATACAGAACTGATACTGTTTCATTTAGTGAATATAATTTCAAAGAAATAAAAAAACGTAGATTTTTTATCTTGCTCTTAATAAAAATAATCATGATTGTCTTTGCTTAATTTCTTTTGGATTTTTAAACAAAAATTACCATATTACCGCCCCTAAATTATTTAAGTATAATGGGTTAGTGAGAATTAATGACAAAAGCAGATATTGTAGAGAAAGTTGCTTCCGGTACAGGTTTGACTAAAATCGAAACTGAAGCGATTATTGAAGGTTTCTTAAACACAGTTATTCAAACACTCAAAGAAGGCAGTGGTATTGAAATACGCGGGTTTGGAAGCTATAAAGTAAAAAGTAAAAAAGGAAGATTTGCCCGTAACCCAAGAAGCGGCGAAAAGGTTTTTGTAGTTGATCATTTTGTTCCTGTTTTCAAGTTCTCAAAAGACTTTAAACAAGCTGTTGATCAGGGAATGAAAGAATTTTTGAATCAAAAGAGTGAAAAGGAAAATATTTGAAAAATCAAATTGATTCCCAAACATCAAAAAATTTAAGCACAACCAAAATTTTTTATATCGCTTTTGGACTGCTTCTTTTTGGATTTATTATTTTATTCAGCTCCGGAACTTTTGATAATCCTATTGTTAATGAAATTGCTCAGCAAGCTCAAGTTCCCGATAATCAGGGCGGATCTCCGAGTTTGGCAAATATGGAAGAGATTCAAAAACTGGAAGAATCAATGAGCAAAAATCCAAATGATTTTGAGGCAGTTTTGAGACTTGGACATTTATATAATGATTCAGGATTGTTTGATAAAGCAATTGAAAAATATAAATCATATTTGACCAAAGTTCCTAATTCACCCGACGTAATGGTTGATATGGGAGTTTGTTATTATAATTTAAAAAGAAATGATGAAGCAATTTCCACAATTGAAAAAGCAATAAAGATTAATCCGACACATCAAATCGGACTTTTCAACTTGGGGATAATAAATTTTTCAGCCGGAAGAATGGATGAAGCAAAAAAATATTGGCAGAAATCAATTGATGTCAATCCCAATGCCGAAATCGCCGGAAAAGCAAAAGAATTATTAAAATCACATTAAAAGGAGAAAAAAATGCCTTGTGGTAGAAAAAGAAAAGGTCATAAAATGGCCACACACAAAAGGAAAAAAAGACTTCGCAAGAACCGTCATAAAAAGAAATTGCGATAATTTTTAAAGCCACTTTAGCTCAGTTGGTAGAGCAGCTGATTCGTAATCAGCAGGTCGTGAGTTCAAGTCTCATAGGTGGCTCTGATTTTACTTGAAAACAACCTGTTTTCTGATTTTTTTTCTCCTGATCCTGTTTAATCAGTAACTGCTTTTTTTTATTAGAAGAAATAATTCTTAAGGTAAAGTTAAATCAAAACACAGGAATTATTTTTATCAAACAACTCATTTTTGATTATACTTTAACATGTGCTAACGGCGTGGTTGCTAAGGCGCAGCCCAAAACAAACAGCTTGCTTAAAACTACAACGCCAATAATTATTAAAAAATTTTTAGCTCTACAACCTTGAACAAGATAGCCGAAACGGAACAACTACCTTTTAAACCATGCCAAATGCAATCCGTCAGCTGACGGACGGCGTCCGCTTGATTGGCGGGTTAGCCTTTATTTATTAGTAACTTGTTTTTTATACAACAGACCGAGAGTAAAACCAAAACCAAGAAATCCACATAAAGTATACAGTAACCAAAATATTTGATTTTTATAATTAATTGATTCATATATTATTGGATGTGAAAGATTCCATAGAGAAATAACAATCCAAAATATGAAAACATATTTAATGCCTTGTAGTGTACTTGATATTTTTTTTACCAACGGAAGTTTTTCATAAACAAATGTAAAAAGAATACCAAAGATTACTCCAATTAAAAGTTTCGTCCAAATAAAATAGAAAGGATTCATTTGGCTATCCTCAAATTTCCCTTCTGGTGCCATTTGGGGACCATAGACGATTCTCGATAAAATAGCACCGCCAATAAAAAGAGAAACTCCCATAACTAATCCAGCAATACTTCCATTCTTAATTATGCTTTTCATAATTATACCTCTTACTTTAAAATTATTTCGGTCTTCATTTCTACACTATTGAATTTGAATTTTGCATCTTCATAACTTGGAGGTCCAAATAGACTTCTATCATTATTGGAAAAGCCGTATTTTTCAGTAGGAATGCCTAAAAAATTTGTATCAATTTCATTATTAGAATTTTCATCGTGGAATGCTTTTATTGCATAGTCTCCAAATGGAATGTTCTCCAACTTCCATTCAACTTTTTGATTTGAGACTTTCATTATTGCACCAAGATATTTTGGCTTTTTGCCTTTATAACTTTCGGCAGAATTAAATAAACCCATTTGTACTTCACCATTATTGTTCTCAAGTCCAGTTATTAAGATTATCAATGTGCCATAATTTTTGTTTTCATTCTCTTTAGTTTGAGAAAAAATTGCGTTGCTTATAATTATAAAATACATCATAAACAAAATCGATATATCTTTCATATACTATTCTTATTTCATTTATATATATCTTTATCTAAAAGGCTAACGACGTGTTATGTTAAAATACAACACTACCGTATAAATTATTTAAAGATTTCCAGTTCTTTTTACTTTAGTAAAAATATTCATTTATTTTTATTTTCAAAAACCTCTACACCCAAAATGACGAATCTTTTATCCTCTATAAAATCGGGATATCCTGTTATACGCTGTCTTGCCACTAACCGGCAGCCAAGAACAAGATTGCCAATTAACAACAACAATGAATATATTTTAAAAATATTTATTTATTAGAATATACTTGAATAAATAATTCCGTTCTATAAACAAATTTGTAAAATGAAATAAAGCCGCTTTGAAAAACGCTGTCCGGTTGAGCGGCTTGTTATAAGTGTGGACTTAAGAAATGATTTTAAGTAATGGAAATAGTTAGTCTTTTCCTAAGACCAAGTTCTATTATTCTATAAAAAGTAGAAATCTGTATATCACTTTTGCCAGCTTCTATTCTTGAGATATAACTTTTCTTGGTCCCGGTTTTTTCAGCAAGTTGTTCTTGTGTCAACTTTGCTTTCATTCTTTCTTCTCTGAGCATTTCACCTAAGCGGAATGAAATTGAATCAGATTCAAATTTATCTCTCTGTTCACTTCCTTTCTTACCGTATTGTTTATCTAAATGTTCTTCGAATGTAGTTATCTTTTTCATTTTCTTTTCCTTTCAGACTTTTCTGAGAAATATTCATCTTTCAATCTTATTCCAAGTTCTAATTTATTCTTCGGAGTTTTGTTAGTTTTTTTAATAAAACCATTTATTAGAATTACTAGATTACCTTCATCAAAAAAACTGAAAATTCGGATATTACTTTTGTGTGTTAATACTCTAACTTCATATAAACCATCCGTTCCTTCCAAATACTTTAGGAATTTAATAGGAACTCTTTCGACATTTCTAATAAGATCAAGAACAAAGTCAATCTTTTCTTTTGTTTTAAGATCTTGTTTAGAATAGAAGTCTAAAAAGTAATCACCGAAGAATAATATTTTCCTTTTCACGACTCAAAGATAACTAATTAGTTAACCAGCTCAAAATCATTTTTTCAAAGAACAAACACTTATAACGGCGTTATGTTAAAATACAACACTACCGTATAAATTATTTAAAGATTTCCAGTTCTTTTTACTTTAGTAAAAATATTCATTTATTTTTATTTTCAAAAACTTCTACACCCAAAATGACGAATCTTTTATCCTCTATAAAATCGGGATATCCTGTTATACGCTGTCTAACTTGTCCACCTCTGGCGGATGCAGCATGTTCGTCTTCATATTAATGGACCGGGGCCGCAAACTTGCACTACGCTTTTTTTAGCTTTCGCTATTTAAGCACGCCGTCTACCTTTGGCAGATAAATTAGACTTCAGTCACCGGTCGCTA
>PFVB01000221.1 GCA_002790395.1 Ignavibacteriales bacterium CG_4_9_14_3_um_filter_34_10
CTTTGCCATCAATTTTTAATTTATAGAAATACTTGCATGTATCTTTATTTGAAATCATTGCCCAATAAACAAAAACCGTATCATCATTTAATAATTTATGATTTAATAACAGAAATTCCACATCACTGTCCCATGGATTTTTTTCTTTGCTTGAAAGCAACGCTGAAACTCCGCCAACACTTGGTAAAAATGAATTGCCATCAGAGGAATATGCTTTCAATACACTAAAAGTTCCTCCATTTCTTGACTTATTCGGAATGACAGTGTACTCATAAAGCAAAATATCATCATGATAAAACTTGTATGAGTTGCTCTCATAAACAAACTTAGTTTTATTCACACCTTCGGATTTATTGGGTTTAGTGTTTTTGTTTTGAGAATATGCAAACGAAATATTTATCAGCAGCAATATGAAAACTAATTTCTTCATAACTCATCTTTAATTATTATTCTGCTAAAATATAACTATTTTTTAATAGAAATTTCTCTCGCAATCAAATATGGAATTACGGTAAAAGAACTTAAACAAATGTTTCATCCGTATTTAACTTTATCAGAAGGAGTGAAATTAGCAGCAATCAGTTTTGATAAAGATGTAAATAAACTTAGTTGCTGCGCAGTAAGTTAGGTAATTATTTAAACTCATCATCAATCGGGGTCTCTGCAATATGGTTTACGTAGTTGCTCATAATTTTGTGAGCAACGCCGACTATCAATTCCAAGACTTGTTCTTTTGAATATCCGGCAGATAAAAAAGTTTCTATCTCTTTCGGCAGTACCGAGCCTCTTTTTTCAATAATAATTTTGGTAAAAATTCTTAGCGCCTGAAGTTTTGGATTCTCAAAAGATTTGTCTTGCAAAAGCGTCGTTAATATTTCTTCCGGGAAATTTGATAATCGGTCAAAGTAACTGTGGGCTGCGATGCAATAGACAAGATTCAAGATGTGAGATTCAAGACAAAAGATAAAAAAATTTGAAGAAAGAAGATTCCATGCTGTTTCCATGCTGTCGAGGACCACTCCTCGACAGCAAAATTGGTTTCCAAAATGTTTTTTATTTAATGTTTTATAAAAACTACACAAAATCACTTAAATATTAAATCGTCGAGGAATGGTGGTCCTCGAAGGCATTAAAAGTAGATGTTGCGGCTCAGCTCAACACCGGATTATACCTCAGCTCCGTTCGGTATAAATCCTTATAACGTTAGGCAGTATCGAAATTAAAATGTAATTAGTATTTTATTGAAATAAGTTCATAAGCAAAATAAGTTGAATCATTTTTATTAAAACATAGCATTCTAATGAGACCATGTTTTTCACTCCAATATTCTATAATACTATGTGACATATCATTTAATAAAAATACATTATAACTACCTGAGGGCACAGTAATCACAGTATCTATTCCAATTACTTCCAATGAAAAACCAATATCACCACAAACATATTGTGGATATAATTTATTTAATTTTGGTTTTGAAGGAACACGAAGAAATTTTGTACTTTTAAAACTTGGGGGAATACAAGAAACAGGTGTGGAAGCATATAATCCATCATTCTCTTTAAAAATCAAAAAGCTATTTCCAATAGAACTATTTAATAAACCGTTGTTATAGCCATTATTATAATCATAAACCATTCTCAAATTATTATCAGGGTTCAGCAAAAACTTAATTGATAACGCAGAAAAGATTGTATCAGTGTTTGAATAATAATTATAAATCAATTCTGTATCCCTTTTCACCCAAGGAAATGGTAGGGATTCTTCTGGTGAAAGTATGTCGCAACTAACAAATAGGAGTGAAAGTAATAAAACTAAAATTCGATTTTTCATAATTACCTTTTTTTTATAAAAAAAACATTATTTCTATTTTTGAAACTATTGAACAATTCAATCGATTCTTTTACTTTTTCGCCAAATTCATTTGGTCTTGGATTAAAATGTGGTTCTCTTACTTTACCACTTGGATAAAACAAACCTAGTTGATATAGTGAACCGATTATTTCAGGTCTATCATCAATTGAATAACCATTTTTACTCCAAAAAGATTGTATTATTCGCAAATATGCTGCAGCATATAAAATATTTGTTGAATCGTTTTTGAGTTTTTCTATTAAGAAATATTGAGTTTTTAACTCCTAAAATATTTTCATATTTCTTTCCACAATAAAAATCACTTGTACTATCCGATAACTGTCTCTCAATATAATAAGCTGTCTTCATTTTTACTTGAGCAAATCCAAGTGAACTATTTTGTCCAACTCTTGCAATTGCTTCGTCAAAAGCTTCATCTGTCCAATCAAAGTTTTTTGTCCTTTCAGTATAAATTATTGCTGATAGATAAGCCGGATTAACATCAAACTTTTTTGATGCAGATAAAATAATTTCCTTTCTTTCAATTATTTTAGAAGATGTTTTCTCATGTGATTCTGCAAATAATTGATTTGAGAGAAGAAGCAAAAAGAGGAAAGGGGTAAATAAACACCCCTTAACAATGTTTGAATAATTCCACATTCTACTTGATTAAAATCATTTTGTTATTTGCTACAAAATTATCGCTCTCTAATCGGTAAAAGTATATTCCGCTTGCTACTTTTGAGTTACTCTCATTTGTTCCATTCCATAACACATTATAAAATCCCGGTGCTTTTGTTTCGTTTACAAGTGTTTTAATTAATTGACCCATCATATTGTAAACTTGTATTTTTACATTACTTACTTTGGGAACAGAATATTTAATTGTTGTGCTTGGATTGAAAGGATTAGGATAATTTTGAAATAGATGGTAACCATTTGGATTTTGAGAATTTATTTCACTATATATAACATTAACTATGTTTTCACAAGAATAAATAATTACTTTGCCAGTACCATGTATATCAGAGCCAATATAAGTTTCTGTATCTCCAATGACAATTGAAATTGTAGAATCTTCAATTAGTTTATTAAAAGATGTAATGAATCTTCCAAATCCAGTTTTGTCATCTGGGTCATTAATAACTATTGCATCATCAAGTGATACTTCATTTCCACCAAAAGCAACGAAGACTTTTTCATCTATACTATTATTATAATTATTTATTATTTCGTAATAACCATCTTTATTTAGGTCTGGGCATCTTGCTTTAATCGAAAAGTCAATACTATCTGGATTATTAATAATTATTTCATTAAAATGATTATTAATAATTGGAGCTGCAAATAGGTTTGAGCCTATTGAAAAATCATTATATCCATCACCATTTACGTCATCCAGTCCCGTAACAATGCCTTGCACTGGCTTTGTAAATGCATAGCTATTCTGAAACCCAAAGTTTCCTTTATTATTACCAAAGAAAATATAAGTTGTGGTATCACTCTGAAGAGGGATAGAGCCTATCAACAAGTCATCAAAAAAATCTTCATTAACATCACCAATGTAGTCAATATAAATCCCGAATAATTGAAGAGGTGTTTTGCAAATTAGATTTAAATCTGCAATGTTATCCATATTAGGTCCACCATAGTAAATAAATACTTCTCCATGTCTATCCCTATCATCATAGGGTGCCCCAATAACCAAATCGTCATAACCATCGTGGTTAATATCTCCATCCATCGCCATAGATAAACCAAAGCGTGTATAAAAATATTCAAATGGGGTAAGAGTGAACTCTAAATCTGGAATAGAATCAAGTTTTGTTCCTCCAAAATAAACAAATACTTTTCCAACTTGGAATGTTCCATACATGTAGTCAGCAATTGCGAAATCATAATACCCATCACCATTTAAATCACCTTTACCAACTATTGTTGAACCAAAACTAATAATTTGCTCATCAAATATTTCAAACTTTCTATCTGCTAAAGTATCAAAGGTTGCACCACCAAAATATAGTTTTGCATATCCATCGGTTTCAGTGCCAACAATAGCTGCAGGTGCACCCACTAATAAATCCTCAAAGCCATCACCGTTAACATCGCCTACATTTTCAACAACCCCAAATTGGTCTTTGTGATTTTCTCCATGAAATGTTGAATAGAGAAAGAGGCTATCTTGAGCTGTAATTAAAATAGTAAAAAAAAGTAATAATATTATAATTGTTGTACTAAATATTTGCATTGTAGTTTCCATTTTTTGTTTAAAAAATATTAATATCAAAAGACAGTTCACACAAACCCAACAAAAAACTCCCTAATTTGAAATTGGTTAATAAAACAGTTATGAGTCCACTCTAAAAAGCTAATT
>PFVB01000173.1:0-2816 GCA_002790395.1 Ignavibacteriales bacterium CG_4_9_14_3_um_filter_34_10
CCCAAGTAAGAAACATCAATTTAGGTTTTATCTCACTAACTATCTGTTTTTCGGTTTGATTATTTATTTTGTATGTTGAATCTATCATGGATAAAGAAGTAGAATTCTGATAATATTGCACAAAATTCTTATATTCAATAGGATATTGAATACCGTTAATTGTGTAAATGATGGGAATTTCATTATAAAAAAAAATATTCAAGCCATAAACCGGGTAATAATAAATAAAATCAAAATAAGCATACGGGTTTTTATAGTAAGTATTATAAATCTTATCACTTACATAACTATTAATTCCATCAACTATCCAACTGTCAAAATTTTCATTAACGCGAAGGCTGTTTCCAAAGTACTGCTTTGATATTTGGAAAGCTAATTCATGTTCTATTTTTCTAAAATCCTTAAGTGAAAATAGATCAATACTGATTCTGATTAAACCCGGTAATGATACACTTGCAGAGTTACTTGAAGAGCTTACATCAATAATTTCAAGCTTATCGTATGGAAATTTACCAATATTATTTTCAAGATATTTAATTGAATTTTTAACAGAATTGATAACACGCTGTAAATACTTTTCTCTGCTTTCCCTGAGATTTAGGTTTATGATAATTTCTGATCTGTCTTTTCTGATATACTTATAATTTGTTGGCACAAAATCTTTGCAAAGTAGAAATGTAAATTCTGTTATGTTGCCGGAATTTAACTTGCAAAGGCTTTTATTCCCTGTTTTAATAATTTCAGTTTTTGAATTTGATATTAAATGAAAATCCTTCGGGAAAACAATTTCCGCTGAATAATTAGATGGATTGTTTAATGGTTGCGAAAAGGAATGTATTTGATTAATCTGCCATTTATCACTTATTAATGGGGCAATTGTCGGATACCAATTATCAAACACGAAATAATTATCTCCTGGTGCATAACCGAAATTATGTTTTGATTTGGGAATTACAACTAAATATGAAAAAGTGAGTAAAAGACTATCCTTGGGTTTTAAGACTCCTTTTAATTTTATTTTTGCTGCTGTACTATCATAATTATTACCCGATTCGGTTTTAATATATTCTAATTTTGCAGGTGCGCCATTCACTTGAAGATTTTTTATATTAAATCGAGTTATGTTTTCCTCGTTTAATTGAATATTCCGTGCAAATTCAGTTTCATTATTCGAAAATGCATTCAGTGGTAATGACAAATAAATTTCATTCAATGGAATATTTGAATTATTTTTCCATTTAATTTTCTGATCGACTTTTAACATTTTGTTTTCTGTGTTAATTTTGACGGAAAATGAGTAATCATTTAATCCATTATACAAATTGTTGCTATTTGCTTTTTCTGTTTTTACTGATTTTGTATTTTCTTTACTCAGTTTGTTTGCAAGAGGAATAAGAGCGGACAAAACAAAAAACAAAACAATAATTATAATTGCATTTTTCATGTAGAAAAATTAATAAATATTATCTCAAAAATGAATTATTAATGATTATTGATTTTAGTAAGCGAATAGTTTTAATATATTTGAACACTTTGCAAAATTTCAAAAATGATTTTTAAAAGGAGATTTAGTTGGATAAAATAAGAGAAAACTGGGGCTCAAAATTAGGTTTCATTTTAGCTGCTGCAGGCTCTGCTGTTGGGCTTGGTAACATTTGGAGATTTCCTTACCTTGCAGGAGAAAACGGAGGTGCGGCATTTATTTTTGTTTATATTTTATGCGTATTAGTGATTGGAATTCCTGTTTTGGTTGCAGAAATATTAATTGGAAGAACAACTCAAAAAAATCCGGTTGGCACTTTTAAACAACTTGGCAAAACAAAATTCTGGATTGCAATTGGTGGAATGGGTGTCGCAGCAGGTTTTATTATTTTATCTTTCTATTCTGTTGTTGCCGGTTGGACATTGGGATATATTTATGAAGCGATAAGCGGTAACTTAATGCAATACAATCTGCCTGATGTTACCAATAGCCATTTCACTGCTTTGATTCAAAATCCTGTATGGATAATTTCAATGCATGGCATTTTTATGCTGCTAACTATGTCAGTTGTTTTCTTTGGCGTTCAAAAAGGAATTGAACTCGGTAGTAAAATTATGATGCCGTTATTATTTGTTTTGTTAATTGCATTAATGATTCGCGGTTTAACTCTTGAAGGAGCTTCGAAAGGGCTGGAATATTTATTCTATCCTGATTGGAGTAAAATAAACATGAAAGTAATTTTGAATGCACTTGGACAGGCATTTTTCTCACTTAGTCTTGGAATGGGTGCAATGCTGACTTACGGAAGCTATATGTCAAAAAAGGATAATATTCCTTCTGCTGCAATTTGGGTTGCTTTTCTTGATAGCGCTATTGCAATAATTGCCGGAGTTTGTATTTTTACTGTTGTTTTCGCTACAGGGCAAAATCCTGACGCTGGACCAAGTTTGATATTCAGGACACTACCAGTTGTGTTTACAAAAATAACAGGTGGATATATTTTTTCGATTATATTTTTTATTGCTTTGTCTTTGGCTGCATTAACATCAACTGTTTCTCTGCTCGAAGTTGTTTCGGCATACTTTGTTGACGAAAAAGGTTGGTCACGAAAGAATGCTGTCTTACTCTTTGGTTTAATGATTTTCATTATTGGAATTCCAAGTGCTTTGTCATTCAGTGTTCTATCAGGATTTACACTATTTGATAAATCCTTTTTTGATTTGACTGAATTTTTATCATCAAATTTAATGCTTCCTATAGGCGGATTTTTTATTTCAATATTTGTTGGATGGATTTGGGATTTTGAAAAAGTTATTGAAAATCTCAAACCCGG
>PFVB01000173.1:2871-4138 GCA_002790395.1 Ignavibacteriales bacterium CG_4_9_14_3_um_filter_34_10
CTTAAATATCTTGCACCAGTTTTAATTTTTATTGTTTTACTTAGTTCAATTGGAATAATTTAAAGGAATCAAAATGAAAAAATCTCATGCAGGTTTACTTGTTCTCTCAATCATATTTTTATTTTTCATATTTGGTGGAAAACCATTTTTTGATACAGTTTGGACATTCCCGGGCAACTTCGAATCAATTAAAAATTTCCCAAGCATTGATATTCCTCTTGGTTCAATACCATTAATTTTATTGCTTCTTCTTGGAACAGGTGTTTTTATAACATTTAAATTATTCTTCCCTCAGTTAAAATATATATGGCATGGAATAAAAGTTACTGCCGGAATTTATGATGATCCAAATGATACAGGAGATTTAAATCACTTCAAAGCCTTAGCAACAGCTCTTTCTGCAACAGTGGGAATCGGAAACATTGCAGGAGTTGCAACAGCAATTTATTATGGTGGTCCAGGTGCTTTATTCTGGATGTGGATCAGTGCACTCTTTGGGTCAGCATTAAAATTTTCCGAATGTTCTCTCGCCCATAAATACCGTGACATTCTGCCTGATGGTTCAACTGCAGGCGGACCTATGTACACAATTGAAAAGGGTTTAGGAAAAAATTGGAAATGGATGGCTATATTCTTTGCCGCTTTCGCAGTAATTTGCTCTTATGCTACTGGCAACGCAATTCAATCATTCACTTTATCTGATCAGATTTATTCAGAAGTCACTCAAATCGTCGGAGCAAATTCATTTCTTACTGTTCAACATCACATTTTTCAAGGCTTTAATGTTTCTATTCAGCATTTGATTAATGGTCTTGTAATTGCCTCTTTAGTAGGCTTAGTGATTATTGGTGGAATTAAAAGAATAGGAAATGTTACAGGTTTTCTTTCTCCTTTTATGGCTGTATTTTATTTCACTACCGGACTTGTAATTTTGATTTCTAATTTCAATGAACTTATTCCTTCGTTTGGATTAATATTTGAAATGGCTTTTAATCCGCCTGCAACATTAGCCGGAGTTGGAAGCGGAACGTTTTTGGTCTTTCTTAATACTATGCTTTGGGGAATTAAAAGAGGTTTATATTCTAATGAAGCCGGACAAGGTAGTGCACCTATTGCACACGCCGCCGCAAAAACACCTTTTGGAGTGCGTGAAGGAAGTGTTGCTTTGCTTGAACCTTTCATTGATACAATCATTATTTGCACTATAACCGGTTTGGTTATTTTATCAACAGAAGCATGGCATCATACTTTATTTTATCAGCAAAGA
>PFVB01000079.1:0-3955 GCA_002790395.1 Ignavibacteriales bacterium CG_4_9_14_3_um_filter_34_10
AGACTTTACATTATCCTATTGACTTGAACTTTTATTTTATGTAGCTTTCAACCAACAAAAAGCAGGACTTTAACTTTGTACCAAATAGACCATATAATTTCTGTCCTTTTCTCCTTCCATAAATTTTTTCTTAAAAAGAAAAATCACTTATCATTAACTAATTCTTTGGAGGCTTCATGAAAAAAATAATACTTGTTTTATTTGTTTTAACAACATCCTTGTTTGCACAGTTAAGCGGAACATACACTGTCGGTTCAGGCGGAAATTATACAACAATTGAAGATGCAATTACAGCACTCAATTCAAACGGTGTTTCTGGTCCTGTTGTTTTTTCATTGACAGATGCAACATATAGCGAAACAGGAGCAAACTTAGTAATTAATGTAACTACCAATGCGCCTACTGCAACTAATACAGTTACATTTAAACCTGCTGCAAGTACAACACCTGTGGTAACTTTTAGTGGATGTACAACTGCAGCAGGTGCAAGTCAATATACTGGTTTTGCAGTAAATGGTACGAGCTATATAACAATTGACGGTTCTAATACAGATGGTGGAAGCACAAAAGATATGACTTTTACAATGAATGATGGTTCAAATGGCAGAATAGTAATTCAACTTTACGGTAATTGCGATAACGTAACAGTTAAAAATCTTAATATCACATATCAAACACCTATGTCAACAGCCAATAGTACTCGTGGAATTTATTTAAATGGGCAATCTTCAGGCGCTTGTGATAATTTTACAACTCAAAATTGTACTATTGGAAGTGCTACACTAACACCTTACTATGCTGTAGGTGTAACTGGTAATGGTGGAAGCGGGATATATTGTACTAACGTTAATGTGAAAAATAATATTTTATACGGTAGAATTCGCCCAGTATATTTCTATTATGTTGGTACAACTGGTACTACAAGTGAAATTTCCAATAATACTATTTATACTTATGGCGGTGCAAATAGTACTACAACATATACAATTTTCCTTAATAATTGGGCTGGTACAGTAAATATATTCAACAATCAAATTCCGGTTATGACTACCAATAATACGGTAACAAATGGTATATTTGGAATCAGTGCGCTATCAGCTCAAGCAGGCGCAACTTGTAATATTTATAATAATTTTTTAGGTGGAAATGTAGCTGCAAGCGGATCAGGTATCCCAAGTGTTATAGCTTTAATGTATTTACAAGATAATGGAATCTATAATGTATATTACAATAGTTTTTATTTTCCAAGTCTGACTAATCAAGACACAAGAAGAGTTGCTTTAAATATTAGTGGTTCATCAGCAGCTGTTACACTTAGAAACAATATTCTTATAAACGAAACAGATGCAGCAAATGCTTATTGTATTTATAAATCAAACGGCACACTAACTTCTGATTACAATGATCTTTATGTTTCTGGTGCAAACGCTAATGTTGGATATTTAACAAGCAACCGAAAAACTTTGGCTGATTGGCAAACTGCTACTTCCCAAGATGCAAACTCAAAATCTGTAGCAGTAAATTTTACTGACGCAGCTAATGGTAATTTACACTTAACAGGCGCTTCAATCGGAGATAATGATCTTGCAGGAAAATATATAAGTTCATATACTACAGACATGGACGGGGATACAAGAGACTTATATTATCCTTATATGGGTGCAGACGAGCAAAGCACAAAACTTTCACTTCTTGCAGTTGACGGAGATTTATCAGATGCAAGTTATATGACACTTGCAACAAAGCAGAACAGCAATGCAGGTTTCGGAGGCGATATTGATGTTTCAAAGATTGTTTATTATATGGATGAAGGAAGAGAGCAATTATATCTTGGTGTTGCAGGTAAACTGGATGTTTCCTCCAACAATGGAATTGGGCTGTGGCTGAATTTCAGTGAGCAGACAGGCGTTGTAGCAGGAACTTCACTGGGACAAAACGGCGATGGACATTATATGGGTGGAAACGGCGGTACTAATGCAAACTTCAAAGCAGATTTTGAAGTTGATTATATGTTTGCACTTAATCCCGGAAGCGGAAGTAATTGCTTTATTGACGGAGTAAAACTTGTAGGCGCAAGAACAAATGGTTATTTGGGTAATCCGGGAATTTCCGGTACAAATGCAATAGGACCATCAAGCACAAATATATTCACAGCAAATTCAACAATGTTTGCTTTCAATAACGGTGGCGGAGCTAATCAGGGATTTGAAATCCGTATTCCGTTCGATGAGTTGGGCGTTACATCCACGGGAACACTCACTGGTTTTGCATTTGTAACAAGTGAGACAGCTTTTTTCTCAAATGTAACTGTTCCCGGAAATGTAAGCGGTGACAATCTCGGGTTTAATCCTGATTTTGGAGCTATCAGCGGTGGTGTATATCATTCAGGTGCTGTATTGCTTCCAGTTGAACTTACAAGTTTTAATGCAACGCTTGTAAATGATGGAGTAATGTTAAACTGGACAACAGCAACAGAAGTAAACAATTACGGGTTTGAGATTGAGAGGCAGATTCTGAAACAAGTTCAGAATGACAGTAATGGTTGGGAGAAGATTGGTTTTGTTCAGGGACATGGAAACAGCAATTCTCCAAAAGATTATACTTTCACTGATACTGATGTTCAGAGCGGTACTTATGAATACAAACTGAAACAAGTTGATTTTAGTGGTACGTATTCTTATTCTGATGTTGTTTCGGTGAGTGTTGCAATGAATCTGCAGAAAATGGTTCTGGATGTTTATCCTAATCCTTTCAATCCGACTACTACAATCAGTTTTGTATTGCCAAAAGCATCACGTGTCAATCTTGTTGTTTATGACATTACCGGACAGAAAGTTGCAGAGCTGATTGACAATGAATTTATGGAAAGTGGAAATCACAAATTGTCATTCAACGGAAGTGATTTGGCAAGCGGTATTTATATTTCCGTTTTGCAGGCTGAAGGAATGCAGATTGTAAAGAAAATGCAGTTGATAAAATAAAACTGTGAATTTGTCTGTGTGATCTTCTACCACTTAGACACTCAGTGATTTTGTTAAACCTCCGGAATTCCGGAGGTTTTTTTATTTCTGTAACTTAGTGATAACCTTTGCTACCGTTGCGTCTTCTTTGCGCCCTCTGCGAGAAACTTTTTTTCTCGCTATCCGTCAGTTGACGGAGCAATGCCCGCCAATTTTGATTCATTTTACATTATTCCCAAAACTTAACATTCACTTAACAATAATTTCTTGACTTAAAAAAATAAATTCACTATATAGTTATAGAAATTTTTGGTGTCGTTTGTAAAAAGCAAGTGCTTCCGATAGTTTCCTCTTTATAACACCAATTTGATGACTGAAATTTTTTTTAAAAATAAAGACTTGGAGGAGTCATGAAAAAAATAATACTGTTTATGTTTATTGTAACTGCTTTTGTTAATGCTCAGATATTAAATTCAAGTTTTGAATCTGGGACTACAAATTGGATAGGCGATTTAAATCTGACAATTACAGAAGAAAATACGCAAGTTTATGACGGGAGTAAAAGTTTAAATTGTACGTTTAACTCAACAACGCAAGCTAATTGTGATTTAAGATCTGATATGATATCAGGATTGTCACCATCTATTTCTTATACAATTTCTGCATGGTTTTACGACAATGATCCTTCTGGAAGAGCAAATTTAGTTTTTGAGTGGTATGATGCTTCCGGTACACTTCTCTCTGCCTCTTATTATTCCACATATACTGCTGACCAAGCCTCATGGCAGAAATTAACTTATACGGTTACTTCTCCGGCAAATACAGCAAAATGCAAAATTGGAAGTAGATTTTATGATGTAGCAGGGTGGGATGGCGATTGTACAATTTATGTAGATTTGTTTGAAGGTACTCCTGCTCCACTACCTGTAGAACTCACTTCATTCACAGCATTTAACAGTAAAGGCGGTGTTGAACTTAACTGGTCAACTGCTACA
>PFVB01000079.1:4023-4186 GCA_002790395.1 Ignavibacteriales bacterium CG_4_9_14_3_um_filter_34_10
TTGGGAGAAGATTGGTTTTGTTCAGGGACATGGAAATTCAAACTCACCAAAGGATTATTCATTCATTGACCAAGAGAAGGTAGCTGAACGAAGTCGAAGCTACAGATTAAAGCAATTGGATTTTGATGGCTCATTTCATTATTCGGATGTTGTTTCGGTAAAT
>PFVB01000204.1 GCA_002790395.1 Ignavibacteriales bacterium CG_4_9_14_3_um_filter_34_10
GGTTTTTGATTATCTCTCTCAGTTTACAGAATGGAGATTTTACGAACACAAAGTTTTGGCGAATTATCAGGGAGAATTATTCCCAATACCAATAAACAGAATTACGATAAATAAATTCTTTTCATTAAATCTAAAAACTGATGAAGAAGTTAAAAAATTTTTAGAGAGCAAAGCGGAGAGGCGTTTCCCAATTATGAACTCAGAAGATATAATTGTTAATCAGGTTGGTTGGGAACTATATGAAGCATTTTTCAAACATTATACAAAGAAACAATGGAATCTTTTTCCAAATGAATTATCGCCGACAGTGTGTGGCAGAATTCCGGTTAGGTTTAATGATGATTGCAGATATTTCACGGACAAATATCAGTTCATGCCGAAGGATGGATACACAAAAATGTTTGAGCGAATGTTGAATCATAATAACATAGAGATTATTTTGAGCACGGATTACAAAAAAAACATTAATGATATAAAATTTGATAAAATGATTTACACCGGACCAATAGATTACTTTTTTGATTACATGCATGGTAAACTTCCATATCGTTCAATCAGGTTTGAGTGGGAGAATTATGATATAAAAACTTATCAACCTTCATCAGTGATTAACTTTGTAGACCCTGAATTTTCATATACTCGTTTAACAGAATACAAAAAAACTACTAATCAAAAAAATACGTCAACCACAATATCATATGAATATCCATATTTAGGTGAAGACCCTTATTACCCAATTTTAACAGATTCAAATGTAACAATGCTTAAAAGTTATATAACCGAAGCAAATAAGATCCAAAATTTAACATTGTGTGGCCGCTTGGCGGAATTTCGTTACTATGATATACATCAAGTGGTTGCCAGAGTACTGAGTATTTTTAAAAACGAAAAGTTAGTTAAATGAGAAAAATCATTTATACGGCTTTATCTGGTATACCTTCAGATAATTCTGGTGGACCAAATAAGGTAATTAATCAAATAATTAACAAAATTGATTTATCAAAATATAGAGCATATTATCTATCGAAAAATTCTTTTTATGAAATAAATAATTTAGTATTTCCATTTAGTAGTTTAAAACAGATAAAGAATGATTTAACAACAAGTTTGTTTAGTAAAAGTGTGTTATATCAAAAAATCTGTACATCTTCAGCCTATCTTAAATATTTCTTTAGTCAATCGATAGATAAAATATCACCACGATTAAACAGTGAAGAATGGGATATAATTCACAGTCACGATGTTAGATGTTTGTTTGGGATAAATCAAAAAAAATCTAAAATAATTCTATCTATTCACTCAAAAGGTTCAATAGTAAATGATATGTCTCAGCTTTATGGGTTTAGAAATTCATTGTTGAAGATATATAATGATTTCAAGTATAATGAAATTAAAAGTTTAGAAATTTCTGATGTTGTCACATTTCCAAGTAAGGCCGCACTAGAATTATTCTTTTGTGATATTAAAAACGATAGTTTTATGACTAAGGTGGAGGTTGTTTATAATGGAATTGATATAGAAAAAATAAATCACATAAAAATTGATGAAAACTTTTTAACTAAGTGGAAATGGTTAGAAAATTATGAAAATCGTATACTTACTGTTGGAAGTCACATTAAAGTTAAAAATATTGATAAAATTTTAATGGTTTTAAATGAATTAAATAAAATGAAAGCTGGCAAATATTTTCTTGTATCTGTTGGTTCCGGACCACTGACTAAAGATTTAAAAAAACTTACTGATGATCTTAAAGTCTCAGACTATGTTTTATTCATTGATTTTTTGCAAAATGATGAGATATTGAAATTGATGAAATATTGTAACATTTACATTTCCTTATCAGAGAGGGTTATATTTGATTTGGTAATATTAGAAGCTTTAGCCTGTGGGATGAATGTTTTTGCAAGCGATGATGGTGGTAATAGAGAAATTGTTGATAATTCTAATGGTTATTTGATTGCTGAAAATAGTTTAAAAAATATTGCTGAATTAATATTTAACTCTAAGCTTGATTATTCTACAAAAGCTAGAGATTCAGTTAAAAAATATGATATTTTTAATGTAATCAATAAATATATTGAATTGTATGACAAAAATTAATAAAATAAAAATCTGTCACATTTGTGATCGTATTACTGGCAAGGCTGATGGGGTTTTTACACATTTAATTAGCTTGTTGAAAAACTTAGACGAAACCAAATTTGAACAAATTGTAATTTTTCAGGGAGGTGAAATAATTGAAAATGAGCTTAAAAGAATTGGTATTAATTATTTCGTTGTCCCAGAATTAAAAAAAAGATTTTCGATAATAGGTTTTATTGAAATATACAAAATCCTTAAAGCTGAATCTGTTGATATAATTCATGCTCATTTAATAAAGCCTTACATTATTAGTGGATTATTAAACATATATTTAAAAAAGATATTAATATTTAATTACAACGGCTTATTTATATCATCAATTTATCATAATTCTATTGAAAGATTTATATTAAATTGTCTCCATTTTTTGATTGTTTATTCGCGTTCAGTTCAAATTGCAATAGTACCTTCTCAGCACAGTAAAATTCTATTAACATCTGAAACTAAGATTTTTCCTCGAATTGAAGTTTATTATAATGGTTTTTCTTCTAAAGATTACAATGATTTGAATATTGAATTAGAAAAAGAACTAATGGAAATTAAATCTAAATATTTTGTAGTAGGTATAGTAGCACGAATTGAAATTCAAAAGAGGATAGATATTTCTTTGAATTTATTAAAGAGGTTAGCAGCAAAGAACCCAAACGTTTTTTTCGTTTACTTTGGAGATGGTCCATTGGAAGAAGAGATGAAATTATTAGCTCAAAGATTATCGGTAAACAGAAATTGCAAATTTTATGGGTATGTAAAAGATGCTCCTATTTATTTTAATTATTTTGATGCAATTCTATTCACCTCTGATTGGGAAGGCTTTCCACTAACCATATGGGAATCTATGGCTTCAGGCCTGCCTATAATATCAACTGATGTTGGTGGGATTAAAGAAATAATCGAAAAAGAAAAGTGCGGAGTAACTTGTCCAAAAGGGGATATTTATTCTGCCGCAAAAAATATTGAATATTTAATCAAGAAGCCTGAAGTTCTAAAAGAAATGGGTAATAATGGGAAAGTTGCAATAAAAACTAAATACTCAATTCAAGACTTTAAGTTTTTTTTTGAAAATCTTTATACTAATATTAGAAACGGAGTTAAATCTCAATGAACATATTACACATATCTCCCAATTTTAACTATGCGTGTGGCGTTAGCAAGCATGTTTACTTGTTATTGAAGTATTGGAAGATAGAATTTCCGAATGACAATTTGTATTTCATTACAAATGGTGGCGATTCGTTAGAAAGATTACAAAATATTAATGTGACTTGTAAAAAAATAAATCTTAAACGAGGCAGCAAAAATATTATTCTCTTGATTAGAAATTTATTTTCTGTTTTGATATTCTGTAAAAGAAACAATATCGAAATCATTCATACACATCATCGACAGGCTGAATTATTAGCATATCTTGTTTCCCTGTTAATAAATGTGAAAACAATAAAAACTGTTCATAGTTTTGTTGAAGGACAGAAGCATTTAAGTTTTTTATCTGATAAAATTATTGCAGTAAGTAATTCTGTAAAAAGTAATTTGATTGAAAAGTTTGCAGTTGACAAAAAGAAAATATCAGTTATCCATAACTTTATTGAACCAATTAATATTGAACAGTCAGTCACTGAAAATGAAGTCCTGAAAGGACTAAATTCAAAAAAAATATTTCTGTTTGCAGGAAGGATATCTTATATAAAAGGTTGTGACGTTTTGATTGAAGCGTTTGAAAAAATATCCAAAGTAAGAAAAGATCTTCATCTTGTTTTAATTGGCAACTGG
>PFVB01000046.1:0-4060 GCA_002790395.1 Ignavibacteriales bacterium CG_4_9_14_3_um_filter_34_10
ATTGCAGATTTGATTAAGAATTCGGATGTAAAAAACAAAGAAAAATACAGTACTGAAGCCTTAAATGAAGCAGTGAAATTCAACTACATTTATGGAATTGCAGAAGCACAAACAAATCTTGGAAGTATCCTGACTGATAGTGAAAAATATTCCAAAGGGATGAAATACTTAAAATCAGCCTACAAAATTTTTTCGAATCTGGGTCATGAGCAGCAAATCGGAAAAGTGTTTCATTTCATGGGTAAAAATTATGATTACCGAGGCGAAATTGACAGTGCAATTCTATTTTATAAAAAATCGCTTGAAATAAGGGAAAAATATAATGAGCAATTAAATAGTGCTCAGCTTCATACGAATTTGGGTTTTCAATTGTGGAGCTTAGGAAGATTTATGGATGCTCTGAATTATTTTCAAAAAGGATTGAAGATTCGTGAGCAGAATAAAAATGATGAGTTAATAGCAAATTCAAACAATGCCATAGGTTCCACTTATTTTAAGCTTGGAAATTTTTCCAAAGCAATGGAGTATATCAAGAAATCTATGCTGTATCGGGAAAAATCAAACGACTCTCTTGGAAAAGTAATTTCGTGGAATAATATTGGTGCTATTTATCAAAAACTCGGATTTTATGAGAATGCCGAACGATATTTCAAACTTTCAAACGATTGGGCTGACAAGACAAAATATAAATTCGGAAAAGCTTATTCATTATATAATTTCGGGCTGCTCAATTTAGATAAAAATAAGTTGAAAAAATCTTTTTATTATTTTAATGAATCATTTTTAATTGCAAAAACAATGTATTCTCAAAATATCCGGACAATGATTTTAAATTATCAAGGGTTGATTTATGAAAAGAACAAGGATTTTTCGAGAGCAGAAGATTATTATCGAAGAGGTTTGTCAATTGCACAAAAAAGTAAAGACAGATTTTCCGAATCCGTTCTTTATCAGAGTTTGAGCCGAATTTTTCTTGCTCAAAACCAATTTGATAAAGCTAAAGAAATTTTAGATAAAGGGCATAAATTCGCTGAAGAAAATAAAGTAATTGAATTATTAAAAGATAATTATGAAATCTATTCCAAAATTTATTCGCACAAACATGATAAACTAAAATCCCTTGAATATTATAAACTTTTCACTGAAGCGAAGGATGAACTTCTTTACAATTCGGGCGATAATCTGTCAAATGTTTTGCTGAAATTTGAAATCTCCCGCACTGAGTCTGAGAAACAATTGCTAAAAAAACAAAAGCAAATCATTGAGAAGGAAAAAAATTACGAAAAATCTTTCAGCGCTTTCATTTTAATTGTGCTGTCACTTGTCATAATTCTTGGAATAATTTTATTTTTTCAATATGCATACAGATTAAAAGCAGCAAAAATTATTGAAATGCAGAAAAAAAATTTTGAAATACTTAATGCAAAATTGAATGATCAGAATGCTCAATTAAGTGAAATGAACAGGCAAAAGGACAAATTGTTTTCTTTGATTGCACATGACTTAAAAAGCCCATTTCAAGCACTTCTCGGGCATTCGGAAATGTTAAGTTCGGAAATTGATTCCATGAATGTTGAGCATATTAAAGAATCAAGCAACAGCATTAACGAGTCGGGGAAAAAAATATTTAACTTGATTCACACACTTTTGGATTGGGCGCGGCAGCAGCTTGGCAAAATTGAATTCAAACCCACTGATTTTGAAATTCACGAATTGCTCGATGATGCGGTATCTCTTTATCAGAATATTTTACAGGCAAAGCATATCAAATTGAGTAAAAATTATACTGATAAAACTTCAGTATATGCTGATAAAGAAATGATCAAATCGGTTGCAAGAAATATTCTTTCTAATGCAATTAAGTTCTCACCATCCGGTGGCGAAATTGAAATTGAAACAAAACTTGCATCTTCTGAAGATGAAGTTATAGTTTCGATAAAGGATTCGGGCGAAGGAATGGAGGCTGAATTAGTCTCAAAAATTTTTCGTGTTGATTTTATTGATTCAAAACCTGGCACAAATAAAGAGACAGGTACCGGTTTGGGGTTAAATTTGTGCAAAGAATTTGTTGAGAAAAACTCTGGAATAATATTCGCCGAAAGCAAATTAGGCTCAGGTTCAAAATTCTCCTTTACGCTGCCATTAGCCGAAAAGTGAAAATCATTTCTGTTGAACTGAGCAGAAACATACTCCATATTTTAAAAGATGGTTCGCTCAAATTGGGATAATTGTCATTTGCGATTCTCTTAATTAATTTTCCGTACAGTTTAAAACTTATTGGGGTTAAAATGAAAAGCACCACATGCGTTTGGATAATTCTTCTGCTTATTTCAAGTAAAT
Organism: Ignavibacteriales bacterium CG_4_9_14_3_um_filter_34_10; assembly: GCA_002790395.1. Lineage (GTDB taxonomy): Bacteria > Bacteroidota > Ignavibacteria > Ignavibacteriales > Melioribacteraceae > UM-FILTER-34-10. Next base: position 2,341 of record PFVB01000046.1, read on the forward strand.
CATATTCACAGGAAATTGTAAATAAAAATTTTGATGTGGTTGCTGATAACCAGCAATTCCCCGAAGGTGCTGCATGGGACGGGATAAATTCGATTTATTCATCAAATTGTTATGGGAATTGGATCACAAAAATTACCGCTGATAAAGCAGATACATTTCTAATCAAGCCGACACAGCCATTTGATTTTGGAAAAACAAACGGACTTACATTCGATAAAAACGGGAATCTTTTTGCTTGTGATTATAGCGAGGGAAAAATATTAATAATTTCTCCAAAGGGAAAATGCGAAATTTATACTGATGGTTTTGAAGGTTATAAATTCAATCGTCCGAATGATTTGGCTTTTGATAAATACGGGAATTTATTTTTTACTGATCCTAAATCTTATGGCAAAGACTTACTTGACGGCAGAATTTTTATGATTGAAAACAAAACGAAGAAAGTCATCCGGCTTTGGGACAGTCTTGCATTTCCCAATGGAATTGCAATATCGAAAAACGGGAAAAATTTATTTGTTTGTGAATCAGCAAAGAATAGAATTTTACGATTTGATTTAACGAAAGACGGGAAAATCTCGGACCCAAAAACTTTTGTGGAATTGCCAGGTGGCGATCCTGATGGAATTGCTTTCGACATTGAGGAAAATTTATATGTTGCCCATTTTGGCGGGCAAGCTGTTTATGTGGTTTCTGCTAAGGGTAAAATTATTCAAAAAATTCCTGTCCCCGGCAAAAAGCCAAGCAATCTGGAATTTGGCGGAAAAGATATGAAAGATTTATATATCACAGAAGACGAAACAAATTGCATCTATCATACGAAGTCTGATATTCCCGGATTAAAACTTTTTAATCACAAATAAAGAACAGAAATTTTATTTTTTCTGAACTTTTGGAATAATTTAAACGTTATTGTTGCAGAAAGTTAAATTGAGAATAAATTATTAATAAAAAAAAGAGGAAAAAATGAGTGTACTAGTAACTAAATCTGCTCCGGATTTTATAGCAAAAGCAATAATGCCCGATAATTCGATTAAAGAAGATTTCAAACTTTCGGATTACAAAGGAAAATATGTTGTGCTTTTCTTTTGGCCATTGGATTTCACTTTTGTTTGCCCTACCGAAATCATTGCTCACGATCACAGACTTAAATTGTTCAAGGAAAAAGGAGTTGAAGTAATTGGAGTTTCCATCGATTCTCATTACACACATCTTGCATGGAAAAACACGCCGGTTGACAAAGGCGGAATAGGTAATGTTCAATTTCCGATAGTAGCAGATGTAACACACAGTATTACACAAGCCTATGGCGTTGAACATCCTGACGGAGTTGCTTTGCGTGCATCATTTTTAATTGACAAGAACGGTGTTGTTCAACATCAGCAAGTAAATAATTTACCGCTGGGAAGAAATGTGGATGAAATGTTGCGTTTGGTTGATGCACTTCAATATAATGAAGCGTATGGCGAAGTTTGTCCTGCCGGCTGGCATGCGGGAGATAAAGGCATGAAAGCTACACCTGATGGCGTTGCAAGTTATCTTGCGGGAAATTCAAGTAAGTTATAGTTGATTCAGTAATCTTTAATTGCCAAAATTGGAAAGTCAGCTCGGGGTTATTTCGAGCTGACTTTTTTATTAATGAGCCGAATCTAAAAAAGTGTAATTGATAAAAAAATATTTCAACTTGCCTGCTGAACGAATTCATTCGGTAAGCAGGTTTTAG
>PFVB01000046.1:4151-8092 GCA_002790395.1 Ignavibacteriales bacterium CG_4_9_14_3_um_filter_34_10
CTGCTGAACGAATTCATTCGGTAAGCAGGTTTTAGTTTGGAATCGAATTCAATAATCGTAAAAAATACCTTTTTAGAGCAGGCTCATTAATCAAAATTCAACTTTAATCGTAACAACCGAATTTGCCATAATTTTTAATTCAAAATCCTTTCCATGAAATTTAATTGGCTCACCTTCGTCTTCAAGAAAATTTGTCAGTTCAATCATTTCAGGGGTTTTATCAAATTTCAGTTTTGCAAGTGTGTTTACTCCTTTTGTTTCATAGAACTGACAGACAAATGATTTCCCATCCTCAGATTTTTTAATTGATGTAATGACAATATTATCATTTTCAAGCGATAAAAATGAATGTTCGGTCAGCATTTTTCCGTCATGCGTATCAGAAGTAACAGCGAGCAGAGGATAATTATATTCATAACCTTTTCTTACAATATTTGCTTGTGCAACATTTCCGCTGTGTGGGTAAAGAGAATATTCAATTTCGTGAAATCCCATGTCTGCACTTTTATCAGGCCACTTTGGCGAGCGAAGCAGTGAAAGCCGAATTACATTTCCTTTAATATCATAACCGTACTTTGATTTGTTTAGCAAACTTATTCCGAAATCTTTTTCGGATAAATCAGCCCAGCGTAAAGCAGGCGTTTCCCATTTGCCTTTGTCGGCTTGAGCTTTTAATGTGGTCGAACGTTTAATAGTTCCGTAAGGGATTTCAAATGTTGCCAGACTATCATAAACATTGACCGGAAATGCAACTTTCAGCATGGTTTTTTCCTCAAACCATTCAACATTCATTTTGAAATCAATCCGATCAACTTTTTTGTAAAGAATAATATCTTGAGTAAAGAAACTGTTTGGAAAATCCTCAGTTGGAAATTCTTTTACAGTTCCGGGTTTTAAGTAGTCGAAATATGCACGAAGCACTGTCATCACACTTCCGTCTTCAATAATTTCCATCTTACGGAATTTGTAAGGAAACTCAACTCCCGTCAAACCAATATTCCATGCATCCCAGACAGAAGGTTTGTCTTCGAGCAACTGCAACTTGTTCCCTGAATCTGTCAGCAAGTTTCTTTTGTTACGTTTGTCAAATATCTGATTGATCCAGCCGGTTTTGGCGTCGATATTCAGTTTGAAGAAATCATTTTCCAATGCAAGTTCTATCATTTGCGGAGGAACACCACTGAGATTATTAAGTGCAACATTAACAAGAGATTTCTTACTGCTTTTCTCCGATTGATTTTCAGATTCAGTAATCAAAAAAGTTTTATAGCCAAGCGAAGGAACATTTTCAGCAAAGAATAAAATTTCTTTTCCATATTTCGATTTTGCAACTTCCTGGGATAGAATTTCATTTCCGTTCACGTCAAAAATTTTTCTGATTTTGTTATCATTTGGAACTGTTAACCGTACAATATCATTTCTGTCCCATGAAAGCGGGTTGAAAACAACAACCGGCTTTCCGTTTTTGATTTGACTTGTGTTAATATTTTTAGCAATTTTATTCAGAGCATTTGTCAAAACAACATTCCCGATTTTCTTCGCCTCGGCATAATCCTTTTTAGCATCAATATAAACTTCATTAATACTTGAGCCGGGAAGTATATCATGAAACTGATTGAACAAAACAATTTTCCATGCATCGTTCAAATCATCTTTGGGATAAACCAAACCGAGCTGATTGACAAAACTTGAAAATTTTTCGGAATTGGAAAGCAGCACTTCATTCTCACGATTGGCTTTTTTAATATCTGATTGTGTTGTCATTGTTCCGCGGTGATATTCAAGATAAAGTTCATCTTTCCATGTCGGGATATTTTGCAAATCCTGTTTTTTCAGCCATGATAAATATTCATCGGCTGTACCGAATTCAATATTTGGATAAATATCAAGTTTGGCAAGTTTATCAATTCGTTTCATCATTTCAATCGAAGGTCCGCCGCCATGATTTCCGACACCGAATAAAACCATTATATTCGTAAATCCGGTGTTTGCTTCAAATTGTCTCGACCAATCAACAAGACCAACGGGATTTGAAATATCATTCACATAATCAAACGGGAAATAAGTTAAAATTCTTGAACCATTTGGAGCTTCCCACCAAAAAACACGATATGGAAAAACATTTGTATCGTTCCAGCCGATTTTTTGTGTGATGAAAACATCAATTCCTGCATTCAGCAAAAACATCGGCAGATTCCAGTTATATCCGAATGAATCAGGATTCCAGCCAATTTTCGCACGCTTGCCGAGATTATTTTCAAAAAATTTCTGTCCATACAAAAGCTGACGTGACCACGAAATTCCGTCGGGCAAATTACAATCGGGTTCAACCCACATTCCACCGACAATCTCCCAACTTCCTTTTTTTACTTTATCTTTTATCTGCTCAAACAAGTCCGGATATAAATCACGCATCCACTCATAAAACGCAGCCTGACTTTGTGAATAGGCAAAATTTTTTGTTTCATCGCCGCGTGCTGCATACATATTCATCACTGATGAAAAAGTATGATAGCAAACATCAACTGTCTCTTTTTTTCTCCATAACCATGCAGCATCAATATGCGCGTTTGCTGTAAAATGAATTGTAAACTTTTTTGCAAACTGTGATACTGGTTTAAGTTCTTTTCTTGTTTTATCCAGCGAAGCCAAAAACTTTTTTTGATTGCCGTTTCTTAAAGCATCAATATCAATTTTTGTCACAGCTTTTTCAAAAATTTCATTCAGTTTTATTTTTTCATTCCTGTCAAACTTTGATTTATCAATTTTGGGGTCGATAGTCACGCGGCTGTTTGACTGATAAGTATCGAAACTCAGCAACTTTTTACCGACTTTCAGACTTGTAATAAAATCCGTGACTTCTGATTTAACAGAATTAGAATCACCAAAATCAAGTTTAGCCTGTATTAATCGCATTGGTCCGCCGGTATTGACAGCTTTAATCACGACGACAAACTTTTGGTTCGGTTTTGCATCTTCAGTTAAAACAAATTCACCATTCCAGAGAAATTGCCCTTTGCTTTCTCCGTTTATGAACATATAACCGTAATCATCAACGGTAAGCAAAAATTTTATTCTGCCTTTTATTTCTTCTGTGGCAATATATTTTGGAAGTTCAATAACTTTTCTGAACCAGCATGAATCAGGATAAATTCTTTCATCAAGCTGAAGTGTTTTCCAGTTTGAATCATCATAATCATTTGCAGAAATTATTCCTGCTGATAATGATAAATCAGTTGAATATTTCCAGTTATTAAAAGAAGCATTGCTGAGTAATTCAAGCTGCTCAATAATTTTATCCGATTGCGTTTGCGGAAAAACATTCGCAGCAATAAAAATTAAAACCACAAAAAATCTAGTAATCATTTTTAGTTCCTGATCTATTTCTTTTTTGAAAATTTTTTATAAAGCATAACCGGAAGCAGTATTGATATTATAAGAGTAACTGCAGGAATAATTATTCCAAGTATGGGATCGCCAATCCGCTGTGTTTGTAGAATTACTGCAATCATTTTTCATCCCCGTTTTTATTATGTTTATTATAACTTCTCCACGCTAAAATCAATCCAAGAAATGAAGCGAGATAGGCGATTGACATGCCGATTACCATTGCTAAACCTTTATCCATTTTCTTTCTCCCATCTTACTTTCTTTTCAAGTTCTTCAAGATATTTGTGTTGCTTTTCTTCATATTCATTTGAAACGGCTTTCAGTTTTGGGTCAATAATCCAATGCATTAAAATGGTCAAAATTATTCCTGCACCAAGAAGTATAAACCCGATTGGAAGCATGAGAACACTTAATCCAAAACCGATTGTAAGCAAAATATAATTCAGCGGCGAAAGAACAATAACATACCAATCTTCCTTTGTCCAGTCATCTGCTTCGCCGGGTTTCCAATTTCGTTTTATCAACCTCATAATTTCACCTCCGCTGAATTT
>PFVB01000060.1:0-223 GCA_002790395.1 Ignavibacteriales bacterium CG_4_9_14_3_um_filter_34_10
ATAAGAAAGAAAAAAATAACGGTTATACTTTAGTAGAGATTCTTTTTTATATTAGTATTTTTGGCATTCTTTCTTTGGTTGTAATAAATTCTATGATAGTAATGACAAAAGCATTTAGAGAGACGACAATTAATAGAGATATCATGCAAGCAGGGAATATCATGGAGAGGATGTCTCGTGATATAAGGCGATCAAACATGGTACTTTCAATGAATGTAAATGG
>PFVB01000060.1:302-4020 GCA_002790395.1 Ignavibacteriales bacterium CG_4_9_14_3_um_filter_34_10
ACCGCGAAACTAACCAAATCTTTCACTGAAACAGCACCAAGACATAACCCGTTTGAATTAAATTTGATAATCTTATCATTTCCTGTATCAAGAACATAAAAGTTATCTCCCTTGTCCTTTAGTATTTTGACTGGTTTATCAAAGCTATTTAAATAACTTTTTGTGTTACCAAATTCAAATATTTTTTCCCCTTCATTATCAAGTATCAGAATTTTAGATTTGCCCCGATCAAGCACAACAATTTTGCCATCAGAAAGCACTATAGCTGAAACCGGTTTATCAAACAATTTTGAATTTGGATCACTCGGAATTTGCTTTGTTAACTCACCGTTGGAATTGAAAATCCAGATTTTTTTCTCGCCCGCATCTGTGAGATAAGTATTTGACAGTTCATCGACAAATACCGAAGTAATTTCATCTGCCTTTTTCGGTAATTCCAATGTTTTATCAAACTTAAACGTAAAATTCTGACTTTGAATATTTATCCAGGAAAAAATTATCAGAATAAAAATCCACATAATTCCCCTCTTAAAATTTAGATATTTTTATTTTCTTAATTGAAAGATAGCAAAGTCATTAAAGAAATGAAATAAATAAATTATTAATCCTGTCTAAACAAAACCTTACTTGGGTTTTTAGTGGTTTGAAGCTTAAGAATCAGAAGTGAAAAAATGCAACACTAAGAAACCACAGAATTAATTCAACCTTGAACGTTTTGCAAAATAACTGAACAGCGCTTTATCGAAAGGGGTTTTTGTAGTAATCAAATTATACTCGACTCCAAGCGATAAACATTCATTTTTAAATTTCGACAGAAAATCATTCATGGCTTCTTGATATGCTCTTTGAATCTGGAAAGGCAAGGTTGAAATTTTTTCATTCGTCTCAAGATCTACAAAAGTTTTATCGCTGCCAAATCCAAAATCAAGTTCGATCAGATCAAGAATCTGGAAAATAATTATCTCGTTTTTTTTATAATGGATTCTTTTTATTGAGGAAATAATTTCATCAAGATCATCAAAAAAATCAGAAATGATTATCGTTAATCCACGCTTGTTTATTCTTTTTGCAACCTCATCTAAACCCGCTGAAATCGATGTTATTCCGGCAGGCTTTATATTATTCAACTCGGTTAAAATTGTTTTAAGATGACTTCTTGATGACTTATAAGGAATTGATACTTTCAGCTTTTCAGCAAAAAGATGAAGACCAGCTGCATCCTGCTGGTTTATCAATAGATATGAAAAAGCAGCAGCTAAAATTATACTGTATTCAAACTTTGAAATATTTGCATCCGATTTGAAATTCATTGAATTGGAGCAATCTACGATTATATCAGCAATTAGATTTGTTTCTTCTTCATATTGCTTTATAAAATATTTTTCACTTTTGGCATAAACTTTCCAGTCAATATTTTTTATCGAATCACCCTGCATGTATGGCCGGTGCTGGCTAAACTCAACACTGAAGCCATGATACGGACTTTTATGCAAACCCGCTTTAAATCCTTCAACAACTAAACGGGCTTTCAGTTCAAGTGAATTTAGTTTTGATACGACAATTGGATTGAGATATTTCTGCTCAATCGAAAATTTATTTTGCACTTTCTTCTTTAAATATTATCTCTTCCGGCGGTACACCCAGATTTTCTACTTCAGCTTTGGCTGATTCAGCCATCGGATGATTCGGAAATTCTTTAAGAAATTTATTATAAATAATTTTTGCTGAATCAAGCTGATTCAACAGATTTGCCTGAATAAAACCAACCATAAATAATGAGCTTGCAGCGTTTTTATTTTTTGGAAATTCTTTATAAAGCATTGCAAAATATTTTTTTGACTTCTCGTACGATTTTATTTCTGGGGTTGCTTTATCCATCCTTGCCTGAAACATTTTACCTAATTCAAAAAGTACTTCTGCTTTGTATTTACTTTCCGGAAACTCATTAATTATCTTTTCATAATTCTTCATTGCTTCATTAAATTTTTGCTCCTTCGAAAATTTACCGGCATTATCATAAAGTGATTGATCATTTTCAGAATTACACGCAATTATGCTGATAAGAATTAAAGCAACTACAATAATATTTTTCATAATTTCTCCGCGATTTTTCAAAATTTGAAAGCAAATATAATATGCCCGGCTAATACAGCAAAGATAGAAGATTAAATAAAGCTTATAGATTCAGTTCTGGTTTATTATTCGTAAATCTTTTATCAGAATGTTTTTGTTCTGATTCTTTTTCATTCATTATATTAGCAATAAATTGATTGAAAATAATTTTCCATGATTCATTTTTATCTTTTGCCTTTCTTTCAACACTAAAAGTATTTACTATTTTCTTTTTGGATAATAAATTTGAGATATTTTTATTCTCATCTAACAAAGAATCGTTTGATGAAACACCAATTTCAATTTTAATTTGCTGCAATTGATTTAAATACCATTCATCTTCCAAATTAGGCAAGTAGTCCGTTGGGTTATTGAAATAGCAGTTATCATCATAGTACCCAAAAATGAATTGCTTTATATCATAAAATCCACTGACGCACAACAAATTTGAAGCTTTTTCAGGGTGACGTAAAGTAAAATTAAGTGCATGATAAGCTCCAAATTCAAAACCGGCAATTATAAATTTATCAAATCCGGTTTCGTATTTCGCAAATCCTAAAATGTCATTGATTATCATTCGCTCATATGCAATGTGGTTTTTCGCCCGATCTGCAGGTTCGATTTCGTAATTATGCCAACTGGAATAATTAAAGTTATCATGACAATAAACCTTGATTTTACCGGCATCTATATAATTACTGACTGATGAAATAACTCCGTTATCTTTATGTTCAAAAAAACGTCCGTTGAATGTTGGGAAAAGTATTACGGGCAAACCTTTTTCCCCGTAAACATTCATTTCAAAATCACGGCTTAAATACTGCGAATACCACTTGTGATAAAATTCTTTCATTATACTTTCTAATTAAAATGATTTGCACAGCAAATATAAAATAATTCAAAGACAATACTGAATTATACATTATCTCAGCAATAACATTTTTTTAGTTTCAGAAAATTGACCAGACCGCAATGTGTAGAAATATACTCCGCTTGACAAACCGGGAATGTGTACAGAATTAAACTCTACCTGATAATTTCCTGCAAGTTTATTTTCATTTACAAGTGTTGCAACTTCACGTCCAAGAATATCGTAAACTTTCAGTGATACATTTTGTAGCACAGAATAGTATTCTGTGCTACTGGGAATAGAATATTGTATCGTCGTACTCGGATTAAATGGATTCGGATAATTCTGAGATAAATAAAAATTATCAGCCACAGTATTTTTCCCTTTTACTGATGGTTGATAAATCAAAAACTCATACACGCCATTCCATATTTTAACCCTTGTTTCAGCGGGATAAATGCTTTCAAAAGGGAAAGAAAAATAAACAATTTTACCGTGACCAATATTATTTGAAAAATCTCCCCAGTAAAATATTCCGGCATAGTTTGAAGTGTTTACATACTTAAACAAATTTTCCGAACCACCAAAAGCTTCGATTGCGTCGGGCCAATCAACATCAATACTTCCGTGATTACCATCATCAAAACCGAATGTATTGCCATCAATATTGAATGAAAGTGAATTTTGAAGAATTTCGAGAGTATAATATGTTTTGCTCTTATTGTTTGGCGCATCGCTTATGTAATTTGCCTTTAA
>PFVB01000089.1 GCA_002790395.1 Ignavibacteriales bacterium CG_4_9_14_3_um_filter_34_10
AGAAGATAATCGTTCTTTGAACTTTAAGATGCGTCCCGAACAAGAGGAAGCGGTAAAAAAGACAATTACCTACTTCAAAAGTTTCAAGAAAGAAAATCCTAAAAAAACTCCTCATTTCCTTTGGAACGCAAAAATGCGATTTGGTAAAACCTTTGCAACCTATCAACTCGCAAAGGAAATGGGCTGGAAGAAAATTCTTGTATTAACTTTTAAGCCGGCAGTACAAAGCGCCTGGGAAGAAGATTTACGCTCACACATAGATTTTAAGGGCTGGCAGTTTATTTCACGTAACGGTTTAACTTTTGAAAATATAGATAGAAATAAACCCTTTGTATGCTTTGGTTCTTTTCAAGATTATTTGGGGAAAAATGATGTTGGAGGTATAAAAACAAAAAATGAATGGGTGCATACTACTAATTGGGAATGCGTTGTTTTTGACGAATACCATTACGGAGCTTGGAGGGAGAATGCAAAAGACTTATTTGAAGCCGAAGACAAAAAAGAAATTAAGTTTGGTGAAGGACAAGGAATAGAATATTTTGACGAAGAGATAATGCCGATAACCACTGATGCTTATCTGTATTTATCTGGCACTCCTTTTAGAGCAATTACATCCGGTGAATTTATTGAAGAACAAATTTTTAACTGGACATATTCCGATGAACAAAAGGCAAAGGAACACTTCGACAAGCTCAGTGTGTCAACACGTGAAAACACGGTTGCTGAGCATTGTCGGAGCAACCCTTACGCTTCATTACCAAGAATGGTAATGCTTACGTATCAATTGCCCGATTCGATTAGAGAAATTGCAATGAAAGGGGAATTCAACGAGTTTGATTTGAATGTATTTTTTTCAGCTTATGGTGAAAGTTTTACTGCAAAATTTAAATATGAAGATGAAGTTCAAAAATGGCTGGATTTAATACGCGGTTCATATTTAGAAACTACAATCGACAATTTGAAATTAGGAGCAAAAAAACCTCCGATGCCATTTTCGGATGCTCGTTTATTAAATGTTCTTTCGCATACATTTTGGTTTTTGCCAAGTGTTGCATCTTGTTATGCGATGAAAAATTTAATGTCACAAAAACAGAACAAATTTTACCACGATTATAATATTGTAGTTTCTGCCGGTACAAATGCCGGCATCGGTGTTGAGGCGCTTCCGCCGGTTTTTGAAGCAATGGATAATCCACTAAAAACAAAAACTATTACTTTATCGTGCGGTAAATTAACAACCGGAGTTACAGTTAAACCATGGACCGGAATTTTTATGCTTCGTAATTCTTCAACTCCCGAAACTTATTTTCAAGCAGCATTCCGCGTTCAATCACCCTGGACAATTTATAATTCAGATAACAAATCACCTAACAAAGAAGAAATTATAAAACAAGAATGTTATGTGTTTGACTTTGCACCCGACAGAGCATTAAGGCAAATTGCAGATTACAGCTGCCGTTTGAATGTAAATGAATCAAATCCCGAAAAGAAAGTTGAAGAATTTATTCACTTCTTACCAGTTCTTGCTTATGACGGAAGTTCTATGAAACAAATAGATGCTGCTGGTATTTTGGATATGGCAATGAGCGGTACAACAGCAACACTGTTAGCCAGACGTTGGGAAAGTGCATTACTTGTAAACGTAGATAATAACACTCTCCAACGCTTAATGAACAATGAAAAAGCCATGCAAGCTTTAATGAGCATTGAGGGTTTCCGAAACTTAAATCAAGATATTGAAACAATAATAAATAAATCTGAATCTGTAAAGAAAACCAAGAAAGAAGCCAACGAAAGAGATTTAACTAAGAAAGAAAAAAAAGAACTAACCGAAGAAGAAAGAGAATACAAGAGTTTGAGAAAACAAATCCAAGAAAAACTTATCAAGTTTGCTACTCGTGTGCCCGTTTTTATGTATTTAACAGATTATCGAGAAAGAAGTTTGAAAGACGTAATTACTCAGCTTGAGCCGGGTCTTTTCAAAAAAGTAACAGGATTAACTGTGAAGGATTTTGAATTACTTGTAAGTCTCGGCGTATTCAACAGTGCTTTAATGAATGATGCAGTTTATAAATTTAAACGTTACGAAGATGCAAGTCTTGTTTACGTTGGTGTAAACAAGCACGAAGGAGAAGATGTTGGATTATATGACACTGTACTTAGTGAAAAAGATTATAAAAAAAGTTTTGTTAATGAGGATTAAATATTAAAATGTATATTCCAAGTGCCTCAAAGCAACTGTGTCCATCAGTTGACGGATGAGCTGCGGCTTAAAAAACTATGCTATTAAGTAACGGACAAGGAATGGTGAAGGTCTAAGGATCATGGAAAAATGGGTCTCTGAAAATAATCCGCCAAAGCAGATTGCTTTGTCAATCGGGTGTACGCTCGTTGGGCTATTGTTAATTTACTTATGTCGCGACTTCGGCGGATCTTTTGACTCGAACACTTTTGCGGGACTCCTCTTAGGTGTTCTTCTTCTGGTCATTGGCGTCTTTGCTGGTGTGAGTACCGGCAAACAGACGATTATTGTCGATCCCGATGCAAGACGCATTGTGATACGGGATAATGGCTTGTTTGGGAATAAGAGCAGGACAATTCTATTCCGCGAAATTGCGCACGTTGGTATAGGGTTTGTCGGCAAAAAATTAAGCGGTGTTTCATTCTATTTTCTGTTACTGAAACTTCATAATGGAAAAGAATATTCGTTATTCGCACCCGGGCGATTCTATGATGGCTCGTCAGATCGGCTGACGGTTGAGGAATGGAAGGAACGGTTGGAGAAATACATTGGACTTCATAAATAATCCGATGCCGTTACTTAACAAATCGCTCAACCTGCCGTTGCGGTGTGTGCGCCGCACCGCAGATTAGCTCAAGTGCGTTATGTTGCTCATTCTTAAATGTATCATATAAAACCGACTTGATTGTTTTTGTCAATGTAACTACATTGTGCCCACTTTAATTTTAAATAGTGATAATATGAAAACAAAGGTTGTAAAAATTGGAAATTCGCGGGGTATCCGTATTCCAAAATCATTAATTGATGAAAGTGGTCTTAAAAGTGAGGTCGAACTTGAAGTTTTGGATGGACAAATAATCATCAAGCCAATATCCCAAAGCAGAGAATCATGGGAATCCGCATTTAAGAAAATGGCAAAAAACAAAGATGATATTTTGTTAGATTCAGACTCATTAGCTCAACAATCAAAATGGGATAAGGAAGAATGGAAGTGGTAAGTGTTTTCCCGTTTTGAAGTTTATTTTGTTAATTTAGATCCGACAACCGGAAGTGAAATCAAAAAGACTCGTCCCTGTGTAATTATTTCTCCAAACGAAATGAATTACAACATCTCCACTGTAATTATTGCACCCATCACATCGAAGCTAAGGAATTATCCGACACGTGTTCCTTGCAAAGTAGAAGGCAAGCAAGGACAAATTGTATTAGATCAAATCAGGACTGTTGATAAATCAAGACTTATTAAAAAGATAGATACGATAAATAAAATAACCCAAATTAAAGTTCTGAATGTTTTAAAAGAAATGTTTTCAGAATAAGCAAGTTAGCCCGCATCTACTAATGAACTCACCCCAATTGCGGAGTTATAGTGTAACCGAAAAGTTTTGCTTGTTTTAGTAAATATTTCATTTGTCGTTTTCAGCAAGAGTCTGATAAATTTGATTTATTGTTTATGATTTTTAACAGAAAAAAATAAAAGAATTTTTGCGAATAAAAATATTTTTACTATTTTATTAACAACTGATTTAGCTGAATATTTTTTTGAGGAAAAAAACGGAAGCATTAGTTATTAGAAATCCAAAACTGCTTGATTTAATCCGGGGCGAATTAAAGACAAATCATTATAGCAGAAAAACAACAGTGAGTTACATACCAGTAATTTATAAATTCAA
>PFVB01000064.1 GCA_002790395.1 Ignavibacteriales bacterium CG_4_9_14_3_um_filter_34_10
ATATCCCCCCATTGAAAGTCCTGTAACATATAATCTGTTTTTATCAATATTAAACTCATTAAGCAATGAATCAATTAAGTTATTTACGGTCAAGATTTCATTGCTTACGGGTACTTGATTAACACGATATTCACCAGTTGACCAATCACTATCAACCCATCTGTTTTCAGGTGGACATTGAGGAGCTACAACAAAACATTGGTACATTGATTGATTACTGCTGTCTGCCCATGAAGTTGCAATACGATGATATTTTATATGGATTTCATTATCTATACCTCTTTCACCAGCACCGTGAAGACAAAGTACTAATGGATATAACTTGTTTTTATCATAATTATCCGGGATAAATAATCTGTAAGGTAAAGTTGTTCCATAAAAAGTATGTGTTCTTTTAGCAAATTTGTTAATAATTTCTTCTTCAGTCTGTGCATTCATAGTTAATGATATAAAAATAATACCGAGAAAAATTAGTATAGTATTTATTTTGAAATATTTATGCATATAATCCTCCGAATTTATTTTAATAAAAGCATTTTAATCATTTTTTCAAAAGTACCCGATTGTAATTTAACAAAATAAACACCGCTTGAAATATTTTTTGCGGAAAAATTTACTGTATAACGTCCAACGGGAAGAAAATTATCAGCAAGTGTTACTAACTCCCTGCCAAGAATATCATAAACTTTTAATTTTATATATGCAGGTTTTGTTATTTCATAAATAATTTTTGTTTCCGGATTGAAAGGATTAGGGAAATTCTGGTAAAGATGAAATTTCTCAGGAATCAGATCTGATTTAACTTCATCAATTTTTGTTGTTAGTGTATCCCAAATACCTCTTTCAACAACTTTATTAAAAATAAACCTGTGTCCCTTATCATTTAGGTGAATTCCGTCTCCAGAATTAAACTGACTAAGAATCATCCCGTTTGTCTGAGCTAATCCGTCCCAAACATTGATTGCATTTTCCCCATAAATTAATAAGATTGAATCTTTGACTGTAATTAGATTTTGTCGTTTGGTACTTTCTGCAAAATCTCTTGGTTGTGTTGTAGTTGCCCAAACTTTAGTACCCAAAAGCGTTGCTTCGTTAATAATTTGCTTAAAATTGGCAAGCTGCTCACTTACTGTGTAACCCATATTAGCATCATTACTAGGAAGGTTAATAATAATAGCTTGCGGTTTATAAGAAAGAGCAAAAGTAATATTATTATTTGTTTTAGGAGTTGGTCTGCTAGCAGGAGGAATAAAATATGAAGGCATAACATCATATGTTGTATATCCGCCAACAGCCAGATTAATTACATATGCTGTTGAATCAAAACTATGAACATAATTTCTAAATCTGCCAACCCATGAACTGTCAGAACTTGAAGCACCAGTTCCGGCAGCAGTAGATGAACCGAGTACAACAATAACTTTAGATGAATCACCACTAATTATTTTACCACCATACATTCTGATATCATCCAAATAAACAGTATTCTGAACGTTATCACTTGTATCTTGTCCAAAGAAAATAGTTTTTATTTTTGTTAAATCAGCACTCCCTGCATTTTTCTTGAATACTGAAAGCGGCACTTTAATTTGATTCCATTTCAGAGAATCAATATAATTTGAGTATGAACTAAGTTTAATTTTATAAGTTTTTTTATTCGAAAGGTCTTCTAAATAAATTAATGGAAGTTTTGATGGTAAAATCGGTTTTTCAGAAAATACTCTTAATGAAAGAGTATCTTTTGTTGTTATATCATGTCCTATCCAACCAATGCTTGCAACAGCAATTCCCCAGTCGCCACCAATTGCAGAATTCCAATTTAGTTTTAATGAATAATTACCAACCAGTGAAAATAAATTAGTTACAGGGAATTTATTTCCAACTATTTCAAGTGTACTAGGAGGATTTGCAAAACCCCAACTTGGATCGTAATAATTTGAGGTAGGACTGTCACTAAAGAAAACATAATCCTGAATATTGGCTTGTTTCTTTTCAACAATACTAAAAAAATTGTCACTGATGTCAGAAACGAGTGTATCTTCTGTATCCGAAATTTTGATCAAAACAGAACTGCTTAATAAATCAGGAATTTTCCACAAATAATCTCCTGAAGTCGTTAAGTAATTTTTCGTTATTTCCTGCCAACTTTTTCCGCTGTCAGTTGAAAAATAAATATTAATATTGCTTATATCTTTTCCTGAAAAGAAAATCTTTTTAGTTGTTCCATTTTCCCATTCCTGAAAACCATTTGGAGAAATTAAATGAATAGTTTTAGAAGGAGCCGAAATTGAAAAAGTATCAGAACTTGTATCTGATAGAAGAGAATCTTCAAGATCATAAATTCGGATTAATGCTGATGACGTAGGTGTATTTGGTATAGTCCATGAGTAAAAACCACTGTCAGCATCTGTAGTATCAATAATATTCCAAGTATTTCCAGCATTAGAAGAAAATTCAATAACGATTTTATTAACCAGATTACTTGTCCATAAAATATTTTGAGAAGAATTAATTAAAAAATTCTCGCCACCGTTTGGTGAAATTAGATTCAGAGATTTATTTACTGTATTTTGTATGTCATATCTGAGAATTCTGTTGTTTCCCCAATCAGCAACCCAAATATGATTGTTTTGCTCATCAACAAAAATAGCACGCGGTGTATTATAGCTTGTAGAAGTAGGAGGATTTAATGCAGGACTAGTATTGAAGTCAATTTGCCCCCAAACATAATCCGCATTGCTTCCGTTTGATTTGTTTTTTGCATCTTCGAAAATTACTATGCGGTGGCTGTTCTCCTGTACGACATAAATTCTTCCTTTAGAATCTCCAAAAACATAACGAAGGTTTGTAAATCCATTTTGAGTTACATTTGATGAAGAACTTGTAAAATCCGGTTGCCCCAAGACACCATCAGCTGCAGCACCGTTAATTTTATTTTTTGCATCTGTAAATTTTAAAACGCGTTTATTCGTATACTCACTCACCCACAAATTTCCGTCATTATCAACAAAAACACTATTAGGATTATTCATTCCGATTGCAGAAGTGGATGAATTTGAAGTGGTAAAATCCGGTTGCCCTAAAACACCATCAGCATTGCTGCCATTAGTTTTGATAGAAGCATTCAAATACTTCGTTACTCTGTGATTTCCAAATTCACTTACCCATAAAGTTCCATCAGAATCAACATATAAACCAACAGGTCCTCGTAATCCATTAACAGAAGTGTTTCCGACCTTCGAATAAAAATCTGGTTGTCCTAATACTCCATCAGCAGTCGCTCCGGTTGTTTTATTTGAAGCATCATCAAATCTTAAAATCCTATTATTGCCGTAATCGCCCACCCACATTCTTCCTTCATTATCTATGAAAATCCCAATAGGAGTATTAAATTTTGATTCTGACAGTCCAGATGATTTTGACTCAAAATCTGTTTGTCCAAAGACTGCCTCAGCAGAGGAGTTGTTGATTAATGAATTATCTTTAGACCATCTTAAAATTCGGTTATTAGCCCGATCAACTACAAATAATTTACCCGACGTTGGGTCAATAGCGATTCCGTTTGGCCCATTTAATAAAGTTGATGATGTTCCGGAATTTTTACTTATAAAATCAACTTGACCCAATATACCATCTGTATTTGGATTGTTGTAGTATTGTGCATTCAGAAAACTGACGGAACTTAATATTAGTAAAGTTAAAAAAGCAGATATTTTCATACAACCCTTTGTTTCCATTGGAATATGATAAAATGCAAACGATTACATTAGTTAAAATAATAGTCTAAAAGTTTTTTAGCAAGCAATAATTAGGGTTTGCTGAAAAAGTAAAACTTAGTTTATTAAGCTGCTCTGTATTCAATTCAGTCTGAAGCATACCCTA
>PFVB01000098.1:0-254 GCA_002790395.1 Ignavibacteriales bacterium CG_4_9_14_3_um_filter_34_10
ATGGCATATGACAATCTGAGCAAGAAACTCCGCGTATTGCATGAATTCCCGTCATAAATAATTCATAATCCAGATGCTGAGCTTTTAACATTGGGGCTTTACTAAGTTTGTGAGTCCAATCTGTAAATTCAATTTCATCATAATATTTTTCCATATCATCGGCGGAGAATCCTTTATCCCATGGAAAAGTTAAATAATTACTCTCTTTTTTAAAATAATACTCGACGTGGCATTGAGCGCAAACTAATGATCTC
>PFVB01000098.1:261-3902 GCA_002790395.1 Ignavibacteriales bacterium CG_4_9_14_3_um_filter_34_10
GACGACTAAAATCTTCCATCTTTTTACCTTGTCGCTCAAAAGCTTCAACCAATGCCGGTCTTGATATTTTCAATGCTGATTTTTAATCTTATTCCATTATTGATATATCAGGTTTCTCAGGATATTCCAACGGGGGAATTATTTGTTTATTACTTCATTGCTTTTATTGGTGGTAGCTTTTTATCCAAATTAGTGCTCGGATATTATTTCAGAAAACCAAAGAGCAAATAATATAATTCTTCAAAATTATGGCAATCATTTTTATTGATTCAACACTTTCATTTCAGATGTAAAAAATTAATACTATTAATGCTTCCGAACTTAGCGGCGGAGTTTATATTTTAGAACTAATCACCGAGAATTATCAAAAAGCAATTAAACTTATGTATCTCAAGTTACTTCAATAATTTTTAACTAATTCAAATTAGAATTGCAGTAGAAATATTTTTATATTTCATAAGCAAATCAATTTTTTTTCCTCAACCAATTGGTGGTAAAATGAGTGATAAAGTTTTATTAAATACTGACTTGAAAGAATTAAAATTTATTAAAAAAGGAAAGGTTCGCGATATTTATGAGGTTGATGAATATTATCTGATAATTTCCACCGATCGTCTTTCTGCATTTGATGTAATTATGAAGCAGGGAATTCCAAACAAAGGGAAAGTGCTTAATAAAATTTCAGAATTCTGGTTTAATAAAACAAAGCATATAATTAATAATCATCTTGTTACAACCAAAGTTGATGAGTTTCCCAAAATTGCACGGCAGTACGCAGATATTTTGGAAGGAAGATCAATGCTTGTCAAAAAAGCTGAGTTGATTCCGCTTGAATGTATTGTCCGCGGATATATTTCCGGAAGCGGTTGGAAAGATTATAAAAAGACGGGCGGAATTTCCGGTATTCAGCTACCGGCGGGACTTGTAGAATCAGAAAAACTTCCTGAACCGATTTTCACTCCTTCAACAAAGGCTGAAATTGGTGAACACGATGAAAATATTTCTCCTCAAAAAGCAGCTGAAATTATTGGCAGTAAAATTTTTGATATTTTGAATTCAGCAGTTTTGGGAATTTACAAATCAGCTTCAGAATATGCTCTTTTAAAAGGCATTATCATTGCTGATACAAAAATGGAATTTGGAATGTTTAACGGTGAAATTATTTTAATTGACGAACTTCTCACGCCAGATTCATCACGTTTTTGGCCAAAGGGAAAATATCTGAAAGGTGCAGCGGTCGATAGTTTTGACAAACAATATGTGCGTGATTATCTCGAGTCAATAAAATTCAACAAAATGCCTCCGCCCCCGGATTTACCGGTAGAAGTTATTATGAATACAGCATTAAAATATCTGGAAGCTTTGCAGATTCTTACAGGTGAAAAAAATTTAACAATGAAACCGTTGAAAATTAATGTTTCGGGAAGTGAATTTTTAATTGTTGTTTGGGCTGATAATACAAAGTCAAAAATCAGATTGATGGATTTGCGAAAATACTGTCCTTGTGCAATTTGTGGAGAGAACCGCGAACATCATAAAGACTGGTCGCATGTTTTTTATACTGCGGATGAGTTGAAAGTTGTCAGCATTCAGGTTGTTGGTCAGTATGCAATAAGTATTGTCTGGGCTGACGGGCATAATACAGGGATTTATGAATTTGATTTACTGAAAAAGATGAACTGCGGGGAAGCGGATTAATATGGTACTTCCGAATCAATTGACTGTATTAAGAATAATACTCACGCCAATATTTTATTTTTTGTTTATCTCTGATGATTCTTTGCTGAAACAGATTTCGGTAGTTGTGTTTTTAATCGCTGCAATTACTGACTGGTATGATGGCTGGCTTGCCCGGAAATTTAATTACATCACAGACTGGGGAAAATTTCTTGATCCTTTGGCTGATAAAATTTTGACTTCAGCTGCATTTATTGCACTTGTTCATATTAATGTTTTATCTTTTTGGATGGTCCTGATAATTATTCTCCGCGATTTTCTTATTACCGGAATGCGTGCTTATGCCGAATTCAAAAAAGAATATTTTAGCACAAGCAATCTTGCGAAGTGGAAGACTTTTCTGCAGATGGCTTTTTTATATTATCTTTTGTTTGTGCTAACAATGAAAACAATTCCTGTTTTTTATAATGGATATAAATTTATTTTAAATTTTTTACTCAACAAAGATTTAGTTTATTTTTCAATGCTGGCAATAACATTGCTTACATTTTTTACAGGTGTTCAATATTTTTACCGAAATAAAAAAATAATCAGGAAATTAATTAAGAATGAAACTTAATTTTATTGAAAATTTTTTAGGCTCAGGATTCTACACAGGATATTCAAAAAAAGCATCGGGGACAGTTGCAAGCGGAGTTGCAGCAGCATTTTATTTAATTCCGGGTTTCGAAAATCCGACAGTTCTGTTACTTGTAATTTCATTTTTTATTGCCGTTGGGAAAGATATTGCGACAAAATTTGAGCTGGCTTATGGCAAGGATCCAAAGGAATGTACGATTGATGAATTTATTGGAACGTGGATCTCATTTTTATTTTTACCAAAAAAAATATGGTACATTCTGGCTGCTTTTTTAATCTGGAGGATGCTTGATATTTATAAACCGTTTCCTGCAAACCTGGTTGAAAAAATTAATGGCGGTTGGGGAATATTACTAGATGATATAATTGCCGGTTTTTATACTTTTTTGACAATGCAGCTTTTATTAATGTTAATAGAATATTTAAAAACTTTGTAGATGGAAAATTATGAATGCTTATTTAATCTCAATTGGTGATGAATTATTAATTGGTCAAACAGTAAATACAAATGCTTCATTCATCGGCGAAAAACTTACTGATTTGAATATTAAAGTGAAAAAATCTTCGGTGATAGGAGATGATGAAAATGCAATACTTTCGGAGATTAAACTTGCAGATGAATCTGCTGATTTAATAATAATGACAGGCGGATTAGGTCCAACGCATGATGATATTACATTAAAAACAATCGCAAAATACTTCAATACAGAATTGATAATGGACAATGAAGTGTTGAGTGATATTAAAGAATTTTTTAAAAAACGAGGCAGGGAATTAAATAAAATAAATGAAGAACAGGCTTTGGTCCCAAAGATTGCCAAACCAATAAGAAATGAAAACGGAACTGCACCCGGAAGCTGGATTGAAAGGAATAAAAAGATTTTTATTTCTATGCCCGGCGTTCCAGGTGAAATGAAGGGAATGATGGAAAATTATATTCTTTCAAAACTTATTGAAATTATGGAAAAGAAATCAGTTGTGATTCTGAAAAAAAATCTGCTTACAACAGGTATTCCTGAATCGAATTTATTTCTCGCACTCGGTGATCTCGATGAAATTCTTGAAGGTGAAAAGCTTGCTTTTTTACCAAATCAGTTCGGTGTAAAAATGAGAATTACTGTTACTTCAAATACACAGCAGGAAGCCGAAGAAAAGTTATCTCTGATTGAACAAAGAATTCGGCTGAAAGTAGGAAGATATATTTATGGAAAAGAAGACGAAACTTTGGAAAGTGTTGTCGGAAGATTATTGTCGGAAAGGGGACTGACAATTGCTGTAGCAGAATCGTGTACCGGCGGATTAATCAGTTCACGACTAACAAATAT
>PFVB01000230.1:0-3268 GCA_002790395.1 Ignavibacteriales bacterium CG_4_9_14_3_um_filter_34_10
GCAGTATAACCACAGCAGAATATGTAAGTGGAAGCAAACCGATTCCGAGAAACAAACCTGAAATTGCAATGGCTACTGCACTTGCAGCTGAATTTATGGGAATGAAATTTATTTATTTGGAAGCCGGCTCAGGCGCAAAATTGCCTGTCCCGGATGATATGATTCGTCTCGTATCAGCAAACTGCACTATTCCTCTAATTGTTGGCGGTGGAATTTGTGATGCAAAAACTGCCGGTGATAAAGTTAAAGCTGGAGCAAAAATTATAGTAACAGGGAATCATTTTGAACAAACAAACAATTGGAAAGAAATTAAAAACTTTGCTGATGCAATTCACGGTTCAACTCTTCTGGAGATTTAGATGGACAAAAATAAATTTATTGAAAACTCATTGAGAGAAAGTGCTGAGGTCAAACTTAACATCTATAAAGTATGTTTGAGTGAAATCTTATCTGCTGTTGATTTAATTGTTGCAACATTTAAAAATAATAACAAAGTTTTATTCTGTGGGAATGGCGGAAGCGCAGCCGATTCGCAACATCTTGCTGCCGAATTTATGGTAAGATTAAGCCACGATATTGAAAGACCGGCATTGGCAGCAATTGCACTGACTACTGACAGCTCGTTTTTAACCGCGGGTGGAAACGACATTGGTTTTGAAAATTTGTTTTCACGAGGAGTTGAAGGACTTGGTAATGAGGGTGATGTTTTAATTGCGATCTCTACAAGTGGAAATTCAGGGAATATAACTAAAGCAGTTCAAAAAGCAGCAGAAAAAAAAATCAGAACGATTGGGTTTCTTGGCGGCTCTGGTGGAAAACTGAAAAATATGGTTGATATTCCGATTGTTATTCCCTCGAGCAGTGTCCAAAGAATTCAAGAGGGACATATCACAATCGGTCATATTATTTGTGAACTCGTGGAAAGAGAGTTGTATACTTCTAAATAAATTGCATTCCTATTTTATTTGAGCGGGCAATTCAAAAATACAGACTCATCAAAATAAATTTTTTCTAATTGACTTCTAAAATATTTAAAATAATTTTCGATACTATCATAGTAATCATAGGTGTGTTTTATGCTGTGGAATGGTCCTTTTTCAATTTTTTATGAAAATGGAAACATCAAAAAGATAATTAATTACGTTGATGGCTCGATGGAAGGATTATGTACGATTTTCTATCCAAACAGTCAAGTTGCTGAGTTATATAATTTTAAACACAACAGAAAAGACGGGCAGGCTTCTATTTTCTACAAGAATGGGAAAATTCAGTGTGACTTAAATTACAAAGAAGACAAAATTGATGGACAGGTAACCTACTATTATGATACCGGAAAAATTCAGAAAGAAGTTTTTTACATTGATGGAATTCTGAACGGTGAATGCAAAGTCTTTCATTCAAATGGAGTGTTAGCAGAGCAGTTTAATTTTATTAATAACAAGAAAGAAGGCACCGCAAAATTTTATAAAAAAGACGGAAAACTCTGGCAAGAACTTCCTTTTAATAATGACCAAATTAATGGCGAGGCGAAATATTACTATCCAGATGGAGAATTAAAATCGATTGTTACTTATGTGAATAATATTAAAAATGGTCCCGCCAAAATATTTTATAAATCCGGTTCAGTCAAAGAAGACAAGAAACATGAAAACGATAAAGTTGAAGGTACAAAACTTACTTTTTATAAAAGTGGAGCTTTGAAGGGAGAATGGAATTATGTAAATGGAGAGCCACATGGAGAGCAAAAATTCTTTTATGAAACAGGCGCACTTCTTGGGCTGAAATCTGTTGAAAAAGGAAAAGACCACGGTGCCACCAAAGTTTATTATGCTAATGGAAACTTAAAAGAAGAGTTAAATTTTAATAACGGAATTAAGGACGGTCCTTGTGTCAGATGCGATGAAAGCGGTAACATAATTTTTGAAACCTTTTTTGAAAAAGGAAAATCACTCGGTGAAAATAAGTTCGTCTCTCCGCCACGAAATAATATCAATGTTAATAAACCACAGAAACGATTTGATCTTCTTTCTTATTTCAAAGGATGGCGACTCGCGGTTTTAACATTTGTAATATTTTTACTATATGTTGGAATTATTTACATACTCGGTTGATTTGATAATTTAATTCCTACTATTGAATTATTTCGCTTTGCCAAGAAGCTTCTTATATTTCAACTGTAAAAATTTACTTTTGAAAATTGAAAATTACATCCTTAGTAAAAACAATCGGTTTATTGTTATTTGTCTTGATTATTGCATCTTGTGATGTAAAAATAATCAGGCTTAACAAATATTCTCCAGTTCACAATCAAACTTGGACAAAGCAGATTGATTTGGATCTTGGGAATAGACTCGAGATGCTGTCTAATACATTTGGTGTTGCAATTTCTCGAGGAAAAGGAAAAGATATTCCCGGCAGGATTTATTTTTTTGAAAACGATATTTGGAAACCCGTTTTTGAATTTCCATACTCAGATTACCCTTTCATTAAAAAATTTGACGATAACAATTTTTTGTTTGTAATCCATGAAACTCATCTCGGAAATTATCACCCGAAAATGTACTTCATTAATAGACTCACAAAAAAAACAAGAGAAATACCTTTGCCAAAAATCATGTGGGATCAAAAAGATTATTCAATGTGGAAATCAATTTCAGTGAATAAATCCGGTGCTGCATGGATGGTTGGTCAGCTTGGAAACATTCTTTTTTTTGATGGCAACAATTGGAGCTCTATTAAAAGCCCGATCGATTCAAAAAAATTCAGTAATGTTTTATCCTATGATTTGAATGATGTCTTGGTAAATGATAATGGAAAGGGCTGGGCTGTCGGTCGCAGCGGAATAATTTTGCGGCTTGAAAATAATTCATGGAAAGAATTTACATCTCCCACAAAAAACGAGTTGAACAAAATCGATGCGATTGACGATTCAACTGTATGGATAGCAGGGGAAAAAGGAACTCTCTTAAAATATTCTAAGGGCAATTGGCTAAGTGTTAATACGGGTTTAGATAAAAATCTTTTTTCGCTAAAGGTGGTTGACAAAAATGAAATTTGGATTTGTGGTGAAAATTCTACTCTGGTAAGATTTAATGGAAAATCATGTTTTAGAGTTGATGAGATAAAAATTTTCAATGACAGTTTTAATGATTTGAGCATTCTTAAAAAAGGAAAGGGTAAAACTGAAATTTTTATAATTGGAAAGGATGGAATTTATACTAATTCGCATGAATGGGAACTTTCATTGTCAAATATAACGTCTGAAGCT
>PFVB01000230.1:3314-11194 GCA_002790395.1 Ignavibacteriales bacterium CG_4_9_14_3_um_filter_34_10
ATGATTCCTATCCTGAGCTTTTAGTCCATTCCGAGAAGGGTCCAAATTTATTTTATCAAAATGAAAAGGGGACAAGGTTTATTGAAGTGCCACTGAACATCGGCGGCAATTTTGATCAGGCACAGAGTTTTCATAGTACTGACATAAATAATGACGGCAGTCTTGATTTGCTTTTAATAAAAGATGGTAAATCATTCGCTGAGTTATTAGGCAATGGGAGTTTTGAATTTATTCACAGCCCAAATAAAGCGGCAATAAAATTAAACCGTCTTCAATCCAATTCAATTCTAAATTCTATACAGACTGCTGATTTTGATAATGATGGAAATCTTGATTTGTATATTTCCAATTATAATGAGAATGATCTAATCCTAAGAGGCAATGGTGCCGGTAGGTTTATTGATGTTATGCGAAATTCAGGTTTGCACAAATCATTAAATCATGAAAGTCATGGTATAGTTTTATCTGACTTTAATAATGATAACCTCGTTGATATATTTCTTTTTTATCGAATCCCGGCCGAGAATCAATTGGGTGAATTATACATCAATGAGGACAATTTTCATTTCAAAAAAAAACAAACAGAAATGTTTTACACAAATAGAATGCCGAATGTTTTTTCAGCAATTTCAAATGACTTTAATAATGATGGCTTTTCTGACTTGTTGTTATTTATTAATGAAGATAATATTCATTTGTATTTGAATGACGGGAAAGCAAATTTTCGGTATTATTCGAAAGAGGCTGGATTTACAGATTCTGTTTTACATCCCGAGCCATCAAACGGTGTAATTGCAACGGCTGATGTAAATAATGACGGCTATTTGGATTTATTTGCCGGTTCGGATTTGTACTTTAATAATTCGCAAACTCATTTTACAAAGTCAAACAATATTACAGGCTTAAATTTTATCGGGAATCCGGTTTTCTCAGATTTTGATAATGATGGCGACATGGATATCTTTGTTGGAAGTTCCCGCAATGCTCTTGGTTCCGGTGATCGCTCAGCTTTATTTAAAAATAATTTAGATAATGATAATTTTTTGAAGATAAAACTGATTGGTAGTTCGAGCAATAAAAATGCAGTGGGAGCCAAAATTACCCTTTTGGGTTATGATGAAAATAACAAGTTGATATACAAAACACAAAGACAAAATTCTTTGGGCAGTAATCCAATGAACCAAGCGGATCCAACAAGTGTTCATTTTGGATTAAGCCCAAGATTAAAGTACAAATTAAAAATCTCTTTCCCATCCGGAGTCGCAAAAGAAGTCGAGTCTATTTCCCCGGGATCAATTATCACGATATATGAACTGAATTTGATTGAAAGAATTTATACCGATTTCATAAAATCTTTAAATAGGACATATTCAATAGTTAACCCTTTCATTGAGATTATTAAAATATTGATCCTTGTTGTCTTATTGTATCTCGGAATTTCCATTTCATTTATTAAAAAATATCTGAGCAGAAAAATAACCTCGTACTTAATTATTTTTATTGTCCTGTTGTACTTAATTGTTTTATATTCAACTATTTCTCATGGTCAATTATATTCAATTGCTTATTCTTATGGAAGTACCATTACACTGTTTTTCGTATTTGCTTTTTTGTATGCAAAGATTATTGAGAAAAATGAAAGCAAATTCATTTCACATTACAAACTGCTTGAAGTAATCGGAGTTGGTGGAATGGGAAAAGTATTAAGAGCTATTGACACAAACACAAAAAATGTTGTTGCTTTGAAAGTAATAAATCCAACTCTACTTAAAGACGAAGAAAATCAGAAAAGACTTTCGGCAGAAGGAGAAATTTTATCATCATTTCATCATCCCAACATTATTAGAGTATTTGAAGTCGCTAAAACTCCTGAACACGTATTTATTGCAATGGAATATTTAGCGGGAGGAACTTTAGAAGAATTTATATCGAAAAATCATCCAATTGATTTCGCATTAGCCAAAGAATTTTTGCTTCAAATCTGTGAAGGATTGATTACCATACATGAAAAAAAAGTTATTCATCGCGATCTGAAATCAACCAACATAATGTTTGATAAGGAAATGAATGTTCGCATTATGGATTTTGGATTGTCAAAATCTCCTCTTGTAACAACAATGACATCTTTAGGAACGGTTCTTGGCACACTTGGATTTGTTGCGCCGGAACAAGTAACAAATATTAATGTTGATCATCGAACAGATATATTTTCTTTCGGAGTAATAATGTATCAAATATTTACTAATCAATTGCCCTTTAAGGGTGAAAATGAAATTGCTCTAATTCATTCTATTTTTAATACTACTCCTGCTGACCCAAATGAATTTAATCCAAACATTCCGGATGGTATAAAAAATATTGTTTTCCGCTGCTTAGAAAAAAACCCGGAAAATAGATATAATTCGATGGTAGAAATTAAAAAGGAATTAAATAGATTTTAATATGGATATCTCAGAAAAAAGAACCGTGCTTAATAAAACATTAAGCGATTTCATGAGCGAAGCATCGCAATCATTTATGAATTTATCTTTGCAATTAAAGAATCATCCGGATAATGCAGATAACCTAAAGCAGTTGGATCGGATATTTAAAAAACTCATTGACTTCAATCGTACAATTGGCATAGAAACAAATAATATTTTTAACGAACTTGAATCAATCAATTTGAAACTGTCAAAAGCAATTGAAGAAAACAAGCGATTGGAAACCTTGTATATTTCCGGAATTTTGTTTTTGTCTGAAACTGAAATGAAATCATTAATGAATAAAGCGATTATTACTATTATTAAAGAACTTTATGCAGATGAAGGATTTATAGTGCTTATAAATAAAGAAATGGAAATCGATTCCATTGTCAGCAAAAACATGGCTTCTGAGACTGAAGAAGCAGCTAAATCTATGAGCTTAAGTGTAATCAAAAGTGCTTTTGAAAATTTGCAGCCAGTTCAATTAAATAACATAAAAATGCAAAACGAATTGAGCAGAAAAACAAGTGTTATTAGACTGGGACTTAATTCTGTCCTTTGTGTGCCACTTATTTCGCATGATTTTGTTTTAGGTGCAGTTTATATAGATCGAAGAAATTCTAATAATCCTTTTAAAGAAGAAGACCTGGTGTTTTTAGTTTCATTTGCAAAGCAGATTGTGAAAGGAATTGAATTGTCGAATGAGATAAGTGCATTGGAGACAAAGTTAGACTCTGATTTCAGAATTGAAATGATGGAACTAAAAAAGAGTTTTTGTTGCCACGAGATAATCGGAAACAGTGTTAAACTTTTCAACGTACTTAGGGTTGCTTCAAGAGTTGCAGATACTGATGCTTCGGTTTTGATACTTGGCGAAAACGGAACCGGAAAGGATTTAATTGCCACTGCAATGCATGAAAACAGTTCACGAAAGAACAAACCGTTTATTGCTGTAAACTGCGGGGCAATTCCTTCCGATTTACTTGAGTCAGAATTGTTTGGTTATGAATCCGGAGCTTTTACAGGTGCAGTAAAAAGCAAGCCCGGCAAACTCGAAATGGCACAAGGTGGCACTTTCTTTCTGGATGAAATTGCGGAAATGAGCATTAATTTGCAGGCAAAATTACTTCGCGTAATTCAAACAAAAGAGATCGAAAGATTAGGCGGGGTTAGTTCACGAAAAATGGACATTAGATTTATCGCTGCAACCAATCGTGACATAAACGAATTGATAGAGAAAAATATTTTCCGTGAAGATTTATATTACAGATTGAAGGTGATCGAAATTAAATTGCCTGCTTTGAGAGAACGCAAAGAAGATATCCAACTGTTGATTGATCATTTTCTTGCTAAATACAGTAAGGCGGAAAATAAATTTATTGCACAGCCTGAAGTTTATGAAATATTGGAATCGTACGATTGGCCCGGTAACATTCGCGAACTCGAAAATGTAATTCACAGGAGCATCATTTTAGCAAAGTCAAATGTGATTACTGTAGCCGACCTGCCGCCCGAGATCATTGAAAATCAAAAAGAAGTGATTAAAATTCAAGGACAAAAAACTTTATTGGAGGCAGAAACCGAGTTTAGGAAAATGTTCATTTTAAAAACTTTGAGAAAAACTGAATCAAAAGCAGAGGCAGCGCAAATTCTCGGAATAAATCGAACCCATTTATACAAATTATTAAATCAACTTGGAATTGAATAGCAAATGATTTTATTTATCAACCCAGTTACCATCACCTTTAATTATATTAATTAATTCTTCAACGGCATTTTCGGAAGCAATGTTTTTTCGGACTATTTCTTTGCCGCGATACAATGTTATTTTCCCAACTCCCGAACCAACATATCCATAATCTGCATCAGCCATTTCACCAGGACCATTAACTATACATCCCATTATTCCAATTTTTATTCCTTTAAGATGCTCGGTTCTGTTTCGAATTTTATTTGTCACATCAACGAGATTAAAGAGAGTACGCCCGCAAGATGGGCACGCGATATATTCGGTTTTTGAAATTCTTACTCTTGCAGCTTGCAGAATTCCAAAAAGCATTTTATTGACGTATGCTTCGTAACCGTTCTTGTTGTATTCAACCCAAACTCCATCTCCAAAACCTTCAATTAAAAGTCCTCCAATATCTGTCGAGGCATAAAGTCTCAGTTGGTCAAACTCAATATAGCTATAACTTCGTTTAATGATAACCGGATTATTAATGTTTCGAATAAGAAGTTCAAAAAATATTCGCCGCTGCTCGGCAAATCCGTGAATGTTTTCTGTAGTAACCACAAAAACAATTGTTTTGTCATTGGCGATTTTATCAAATGCTTCCGAAAAAACATTCTCGATATTTAAATAAACAAAATTCATCACGAAGGATTTTTTGCTTGCAACAATAAACTCATCAAATTGAAAAATAGGAAAACATTTTTCCTGTTCTGCTAATTTCATCCACAATTTGTAATCATAAATTATTTTTAGATTTTGTGGAGTTTCGAACTTCAATTCGTTTTTTCCAATATAAACAAAATCAGCAGCCATTTCATCCATATTCCATTTATCTGTTTCATCTGAGTAATGATAACCAATTTTTTCAATCAGCTTCACATTAAATAAATTCCTGCTGAAATCGGCAAAAACTTTTGGAACAGAATTACCGCCCAAATTAGAAATCGAAATTGCCTCCCGCCTAAAATAATTTGTCGGATCTTTTGGAAGATAATCAATTGGAATAATTGATTTATGATCAACTCGGTTTTTATATCTGTTTGCAAGTTCAATTGCAACCGGAGATTCATTTTCAGGCTCTTCAGTCAATGAAACACGAATTGTATCCCCAATTCCATCTTCAAGTAATGCCCCGATTCCTAAAGCAGATTTAATTCTTCCATCTTCGCCGTCGCCTGCTTCAGTCACTCCAAGATGAAGCGGATAATTCATTTTTTCAACTTGCATTTTTTGAATCAACAAACGATAGGCTTGAACCATCACTTGAGGGTTGCTTGCTTTCATTGAAAGTACAATATCAAAATAATTTTCATCCTGACAGATACGCACAAACTCAAGCGCAGCTTCAACCATTCCGTCTGGTGTATCACCAAACCGACTCATAATGCGATCTGAAAGAGAGCCGTGATTAGTTCCAATCCGCATTGCTGTTCCATATTCTTTGCAGATTTTTACTAATGGAACAAATTTATTTCTGATTCTTTCCAATTCGAAATTGTATTCATCATTGGTATAATCAATTTGTTGAAATTTTTTTCTGTCAGCATAATTACCCGGATTAACTCGCACCTTCTCAATAATTCTTGCCGCAACTTCTGCTGCGTTTGGAGTAAAATGAATATCCGCAATCAAGGGAATATTATATCCCCGATACTGCAATTCTTTTTTTATTTCAGCAAGATTTTGTGCTTCATTAATGCTGGGTGCAGTAATGCGAACATACTCGCATCCGGCTTCAAACATTCTAATTGTTTGCTCGACAGTTGCAATTGTATCCATCGTATCAGTTGTTGTCATTGATTGAATTCTGATCGGATTTTTGCCTCCAAGCGGGATATTTCCAACTTTTACTTCACGAGTTACATATCGTGAATATTGGGTTAAACTATTACAGTAATTTTTATATTTTTTAATGATTTTTTCCATGATGTAAAAACAAGTTTATTTATATTTTGGTTCGATTGATTCTTGAGATAACAGTTTCTATAAAATCTTTTGTGAAATTTTGATTTTGTGCGGTTATGATTTCGCCAGTTTGGACAACAGGAAGATTAACATATTTAACGCCAAGCTTTTCAAGCTGAATTTTTGCTCCTTCAAAACAAGTTGCTTTTGAATTGATTAAAATCCCTGAGTTGGCAAGGCAAATAGGAGCATCGCAAATTGCTGCAATAGTTTTTTTAAGATTATGAAATTTTTGGATTATAGACAGCAAATTTTTATCGCTCCAGTAATTTGTAATTCCCTTTCCGCCAATAATTACAAGAGCCTCAAAATTATTTGGATGAATATTAAAAATCGAAACATCCGATTTAATTTTTAAACCATTTTCACCAATACAAAGTGAGTTTGCATCTGAAGCAATAAAAACTTTGAACAGACTTTTATCAAGCATAAATTTTGAAACCAGGTATTCCTGCTCATTAAAATTTTTTGCTGCTATAAATAATAAAATACTTTTTCTTGTCAATTTTGATTTTCGATTATTACTTCACAAATATAAGAATTAATGGCTCTATTTTTAGTATTTTTAGATAGTTATAAATAAATTTCAATTTGATGAATGAGAATACCAGAAGTTAAAATAAATGAAATAAGAAACTCGACAAATATTATAGATGTAATCCATAATCATGTAGCTTTAAAAAAACGCGGCAAAAATTTTATCGGTCTTTGCCCTTTTCATCAAGAAAAAACGCCCTCTTTTACTGTCAGCGAGGACAAACAGATTTTTCATTGTTTTGGATGCGGCAAAGGTGGAGATGTATTTAAGTTTTTGATGTCCTACAAGAACATTTCATTCATAGAAGCCGTGCAAGAGATTGCCGAACATGCCGGAATTAAACTTTCTTTTGCCAATGAATCTGTAAGCCAGGAGCAAACAGAACAGGAATTGCTTTATGAAATTAATGTGTTTGCTGCAAAATATTTTTCAAATAATTTATTGATTTCCAATGACGGAGAAATTGCTAGGCAATATTTTAAGAAGAGAAATATAAAAGCTAGTACACAAAAAACATTTGGACTTGGATATGCAAAGCCTGAATGGCAAGATTTAGTTTCGCTGCTCACAGATAATAATTTTGATCTAAAAAAAGCCGAAGCGTTAGGATTAATAGATAGAAAAACTGAAGGCGGTTACTATGATAAATTCAGAGGGAGAGTAATTTTTCCCATATTTTCTGCAAATGGCAGAGTTATTGCTTTTGGAGGTCGCGTTTTTGAAGCTGATAAAAACACCGCAAAATACTTAAACTCGCAAGAATCAATTATTTATTCGAAAAGAAAATCTTTATACGGTTTGTATCATTCAAAAGATGAAATAAGAAGAATGGACAGAGCAATTCTTGTTGAAGGATATATGGATTTAATTTCTCTTTTTCAAAATGGGGTTAAAAACGTTGTCGCTTCATCTGGAACCTCGCTAACAGATGAGCAGGTTCAACTTCTTTCACGATTTACACATAATATTATCGTGCTCTTTGATGCCGATTCTGCGGGGCAAAAAGCTGCTTTGCGAAGTATTGAAATTTTACTGAAACAGAATTTTGAAGTGAAAGTTGTTTCTTTGCCCGAAGGCGAAGATCCGGATTCATACATCCATAAATTTGGCAAAGATGATTTTGACAGCTTGGTTTCTAAGTCGAAAAATTTTCTTGAATTTCAAACCGAACAATTTAACA
>PFVB01000230.1:11211-16533 GCA_002790395.1 Ignavibacteriales bacterium CG_4_9_14_3_um_filter_34_10
GAACCGGAAAATCAAGCAAAAGCTATTCGCGAATTAGTCAAAACAATTGCTTTGATTAGCGATGAATTAAAGCGAAACATTTATATAAAAATCATTTCAAAAAAATTCAACCTGCGTGAAAAGTTAATTGAAACAGAACTTGATAAATACCTGGATGATTTACAGGTAAAGGCAATCAGGCAGGTTAATCTGAAACAAAATTTTGCTTCAGAAAGCAACATTATCAGTCCAATAACAAAGTCAGAATACAGCAAGAAACTTTCTGCATTCGAAAAAGAATTGATAACACTTATGTTTGAGGGAAATAAAGATATTTTAGGGATAATTTTTGACCATATTTCAATTGATGAATTTGAAAATCCGAATGTTAGAAATTTGGCGGAATTGGTTTTTCGGAATTTTCGGAATGGAATTATTTCTCCTGCTGCGTTAATTGAGCAGATTGAAAACGAAGAGATAAAAGAATTTGTAATAAAACTTTCGTTGAATCAAGAAGTGATAAGCAACCATTGGGAAGAGATGAACAACGGGGAAAAGATTGAACTTGAATATAAAAGCTATGCAAAGGATTTGGTTAAAAGCTATCGAATTGCTAAAATTGATTCAGAAATTGAAAAACTTAATAACGAACTGTCGGGAGTCTCTGACGATAAAGAAATCATTAAAACAATGAGACTAATTAACGAATTACAGAGCGAAAAAAAATTGATAGGCAGTGGCAATGGAAATTCAAATTATTAATGGGTTAAAATTTCCTTCCATCTACGAAATTAATACTCGTGTTTGGATCAATAGAATTTTGGATGATAATTCCGAAAAAAAACTTTTGAATGTTCCCGATAAGTATTGGAAAAGTTTGGTTGAGAAAGGAATTGATTATGTATGGCTGATGGGTATTTGGCAAACTTGTTCTTCCTTGATTGCCTCTTGCTGTTTCGAGGATTTTCTTCAAAGAGATTATTCTCGAGCTTTAAAAGATTGGAAAAGGGAAGATATAATTGGTTCGCCATATTCAATCAATAAATATGTGCTTAATCCGGCACTCGGCAATGAAAGTGATTTGATTATACTGAAAAACAAATTAAACAAACTTGGACTAAAATTAATCCTTGATTTTATCCCAAATCATTTCGGTGCAGATTCTGAATTAATATTATCTAGTCCTCAAATTTTCCTTGGCATTTCCGAAGAAAAATATCTTAATGATAGATACACTTATTTTAAACACGATTCGGGCAAAATTTTTGCCCACGGAAGGGATCCATTTTTCCCCGCCTGGCAAGATACAATTCAAATAAATTACTTTAGCGAGTCAGCAAGACAGTTTATGATAAATAATTTATTAAGCATAACAGATTACTGCGACGGTGTCAGATGTGATATGGCAATGCTTTCGCTTACGAATGTTTTTCAAAACACTTGGGGCGGAGTTTTAGATAATAAATTTGCAAAACCGGAGACTGAATTTTGGAAAGTAGCAATTGAAAAAGCAAAATCGAAGCGAAAAGATTTTTTGTTTATTGCTGAAGCTTATTGGAAACTTGAATGGCAACTGCAGTTACTCGGATTTGATTTCACTTATGATAAAGAACTAACTGACCGGTTAAAGGGCAATGCTTTTTTTGTGAAAGAACATTTGCGAGCTGCAGAAGATTATCAAAATAAATCACTTAGATTTATTGAAAATCACGATGAGGAACGAGCAAAGAAAATTTTAGGCAAAGAGAAATCAAAGGCTGCTGCAGTTATTATAAGCACAATTCCCGGTATGAGATTTTATCATGACGGACAGTTTGAAGGAAAACAAATTAAACTGCCTGTTCAATTGGGACGCGAACCCTTCGAGAAAACTTGCACTGAATTAATACAATTTTACGACTTGTTACTTAAAATCACAAACAACAATACTTTTAAGAATGGGGACTGGCAAGTTTTAGAGCAATATTCATCATGGCATAACAATGAACTCTATAAAAACATTCTTGTTTGGCAATGGAATTTTGGAACTGAAAATTATTTAATTGCTGTAAATTATTCCGATCAAACATCGACTTGCAGAGTTCGATTGGAATTGGATGGATTTCCTGATACGATTGAACTTCACGATTTATTAAACGATCAAGAATTTTTGCGTTCCGCTGAAGAAATTCAATCCGATGGCTTATACATTGAGTTAAAGCCGTTTCAAAGTCATATTTTCAAATATTGAAAATGGAATTTACTTTTTGCCAAAACGATAAAATTTGATATCAACTTTTTCTATTGTTGCAAGTCCTTCATGAATTGAAGAATCAATAAGCGGAAGAAAGTTTTCTATTTTTTCCAATGTGTCAATTATTTCAATGATAATAGGTAAGTCCTATGACAATCTTAGGATTTTTGTAGTATGAATTCGGCTATGAGCGCCAAATCCTTCGACACCTCTTATTACCGTTGCACCGGCAAGCCCAAATTCTCTTGCTTGCGAAATAATCCATTCATATAAAGGTTTGTCATTGTGTTTATCACTTTCGCCGATAAATATTCTTAACAAATTTCCTTTTTCAGGCCGGTTCAAAAAAACTCCTAAATTAGTTTTGCTAATGAAAATCCCAACCAAACAAGAATAATGCTGAAAAACAGATGAAGAAAAATATTTAAGAAAGAAGATACAAATTCACCATCCCGCATAAATGAAAACACTTCATACCCAAAAGTGGAAAATGTTGTAAATCCACCAAGAAGACCAATAAAAATAAAGAGGCGTGCATTTTCTCCGAATAATTGCCTGCTCTCTGAAAGTCCGGCAAGCAAACCAATTACCAAACATCCAATTAGATTTACACTCAAAGTTCCAACAGGAAAACTTACAATGTTTGATGCTTTTTGAACAAATCCGCTAAGAAGGTAACGAAAAACCGAACCTAAAAATCCGCCTAGTCCGACTAAAAATATTTTTTGCATAACAATCCGATTATTTGTGGAGCTAAAGGGATTCGAACCCTCGACCTATACGTTGCGAACGTACCGCTCTCCCAACTGAGCTATAGCCCCAAATGTTTTTTTTATCTGCACAAATTTAATCAGAAAAGAATTAAGTGGTAAATTTTCATTCGTAGAAATATTTTTTTTAACAGCCCGGAAACTTTTTGTATAATATTTCCGTCTCTTAGAAAACAAAGGTGAAATTGATCCAAAAGCAAGAAAAAATAATTGAATTCACGATTCTATATAATAAGTATAAAAAAAGAATCTACAATTATGCATTGAAGATGTTATTAGATCAGATGCAGGCTGAGGATATTGTCCAAAACATTTTTATTAAGCTATATGAAAACTTTGACAAAATAATAAATCATCAAAGTATTTTATTTTGGTTATTCAAAACAACAAAAAATGAATTAATGGATCATTACAGAAACAAAAAAAGCAAAGCAATATATAATTATAGTTTGGATCCGGAAGAAATTGCGCTTGAGTCAAAAAATTCATTTGAGCGTGAATTTGACAATAAGGAAATCCTGCATCTAATAGAAGCCGAATTGAATGCTATGAACCCGGAATTCAAAGAGATTTTTATTTTAAGAGAGTATTCTCAATTAAGTTACAAAGAGATTGCAACGGTTCTTGGCATAAATGAAGAATTGGTAAAAAGCCGTTTGTTCAAGATTAGGAAAAAATTAATAAATAATATTTCAAAATTTGTTGATGAATGAGGTTATCATGAGCGAACAAGATATTTTCGAAATAGTTAATTTGTATGCTGACGGAGAGCTTGATAAATCGATTGAAGCTAAAATGTTTTCAATTCTTGCTTCAAATCCGGAGGCAAGGGAATATTTCAAAAGTCTGCAAAAAATTAGAACTGTCGTTGAGAAAACAACCGAAGATTTTCCATCTGAACTGGAAGAAAGAATTCTCAGAAACCTGAAAAGTGAGATGAGAACAGCAAAATCGTTTTTTAAGAATCATGATATTAAAAATTTAATTTCTTATGCTGCTGCTATTATTTTTTTATTTATCGATGGATACCTTTTTCTTAAAGTTTCCAGTTATCAAGAGAGACTTGAAACAGTTTCACAGCAAATGTTTTTTCAATCCAAAACAATTGAGATGCTCTATAATTCTTATGATAAAGTAGAAGTTAAAGCAAATTTAGATAATCAAATAATTATAAAACCAAGTATATGAGGTGTGTATGAAAAACAAATTATTAATAATCAGTCTGGTTTTTCTTTTTGCATGTAGCGATGAAAAGAAAATCGAAATTATCCCGGACTATAATTCAATTTACCTGCCGATGAATGAAGTGACTGAATCGCCAAAACTTATTCAAGGCAGCGAGGAAGATTTAATAGCACAAATCAAAGCTTACATAAAAAAAAATGATAATAATAAATTTGAATACCTGAAATTAGATTTTAATTTATTAATCAATGAAACTGGGGTGATAGAGAAAATTCAAATTGTGAATGAGGTTGATAAAAGCATTGATGATATTGTTATTAAAAATGTCCAGTCCTGGAAATTCATTCCCGGGAATAAAGATGGGAAAGCGGTTAAATCTCAATACCGTTGGAAATATTTTACTGGAGCAGAAATTGCCTTTAACAATCAAAAAGATTATCTGATTGCGGCTGAAGTTATGCCGGAAATAGTTGGTGGATTTCCTGCGATACTTGAAAAAATAAAATATCCTGAAATAGCCAAACGCGCCGGTATTCAGGGTAAAGTATTTGTAATCGTTTTAATTGATGAAAAAGGAAATGTCAGCGGTGCGAAAGTCATTAAAGGAATTGGTGCCGGCTGCGACGAAGCCGCGCTCAATGCCGTGACTTCTGTAAAGTTTACACCGGCCTTAAATCAAGGTAAACCCGTAAAAGTGCAGGTAACTGTTCCGATATTTTTTAAGCTACAATAAACTATTTAAGCCGCCCTCGCCGGAGGACGGCTTAATTTTACTTCAATAAAAAATAATTATAACCCCTTCCCTCAATCTCATATTCCGCTTTATTGTTACCAAATTTCAACTCTGATTTATCAATTAAAGACTTTGCATTAGTTGCGTGATACTCAATTGGCAAGATGATAGTTAACTGTTTTGTCTCGTCACTTTTATTTATTACTACCAGTATTCTTTCATTAAAATCGCTTCGCAAATAACAATATATTGAACTATCCGCATGCAAAGTGTAAAAATCACCGTAGCTGAGAGCCGAGTGACTTTTTCTGATGTTAATTATTTTCCTTACTGAATTAAGAGTTTGTTTTTCATAATTACTTAGTTCATTTCCAAATCTCATCATTCGTCTGTTATCTGGATCAGAAGCCCCGCTCATTCCG
>PFVB01000143.1 GCA_002790395.1 Ignavibacteriales bacterium CG_4_9_14_3_um_filter_34_10
TATTATCACTGATGAATGTTTCCCTGATTCACTGAAACCGGTTAATGTGGAGGAAATTATTGCTGCAGCAATGGAAGCAGAACCAAAGATGACATTTATATTTAAAGAAGTAGTGGCGAATTTGTGATGGCTGAGAAATATTACAATTATTTTTTGCCCGGTGTTCTTGCAGTTTTAATTTTTCTGTCAAACTTTTTGAGTACGGAAATATTCAAAAGTGATGTATCAAGCTTTGCTGTCTGGTTTCTGTTATCACTTTTTGTTTTTGTCTGCGGCTGGCTGATATCCAAAAATTTTGGCTGGGTGCTTGGCGGGAAAATTCTTTTTACAGTTACAGTCGGTATGATTGTAATCAGTTTGGCAATGGTGGTTTTGTTCAAAGATTATTTTGATGTTAATAATCCGATTGCTGAAAATCTGATTTTATATTCACTCAGAAATATTTTACTTGGATCGATGGCGATGTTTGGCATGACTGCTGAGGTTACAGTTGCACATCACAAAGACTTGCATAATTCTGAAATCAAGAAAAACGAAGTTGATGGTAATGGAACAGGTGAAACCAATAAAATGACTGAATTAATTATCAGTGAAGCAAAGTTTAAAGCAGAAAAAATTATTTTTGATGCTGAAAAAAGAGCGGGTGAAATCAAAAACAGAATTGAAAGACTTGAATCCAAACTCAAAGAATTTATCTTTACAGAAAAAGAATTAATCAAGAAATACGAAAACGAAGAAAAAAACGAATTATAAATAAAAATAAGAACAATATGTTTAAGCAATACGAAAAAATATCTTATCCTGAAATTGAAGAAAGAATATTAAAATTCTGGCACGAAAATAAAATTTTTGAAAAAAGTATTTCAACGCGTGAAGGAAAACAGCAATTTACTTTTTATGAAGGACCTCCTACGGCAAACGGAAAACCGGGCTTGCATCATGTTATGGCAAGAACACTGAAAGATTTGGTTTGCCGCTACAAAACATTAAAAGGTTTCCAGGTTAACAGAAAAGCAGGCTGGGATACTCACGGTTTGCCGGTTGAAATTGAAGTCGAGAAACAACTTGGGATAAAAAGTAAAAGTGAAATTCCTGAATTTGGTGTAGCCAAATATAATGCAGCCTGTAAATC
The DNA here is from genome assembly GCA_002790395.1 of Ignavibacteriales bacterium CG_4_9_14_3_um_filter_34_10. Lineage (GTDB taxonomy): Bacteria > Bacteroidota > Ignavibacteria > Ignavibacteriales > Melioribacteraceae > UM-FILTER-34-10. Next base: position 1,133 of record PFVB01000143.1, read on the forward strand.
ATCTGTCTTTACCTATAAAGATATTTGGGAAAAGATGACAACAAGAATGGGTTACTGGATTAATCTTGATGATGCTTATGTAACCTGTACAAATGAATATATCGAATCTGTCTGGTGGGCATTAAAAACATTATTCGACAAAGGCTTGATTTATAAAGATTATAAAATTGTTCCTCAATGCCCAAAGTCTGAAACGGTTTTGTCATCACACGAACTTGCACTTGGATATAAGGAAACAAAGGATCCTTCGGTTTATATTCTGATGAAAGTCAAAAATTCTGAACTTGCAAAAGACGGCGATACATATTTTCTGGTATGGACAACAACTCCATGGACATTGATTTCAAATGTTGGTCTTGCGGTTGGTGCTGAGATTGATTACGTGAAGATAAAAACAGAAGGTGTTTATTTTATTCTTGCAAAAGAAAGATTATCTGTTATCCGCGAAGAATATGAAATTGTTTCCGAATATAAAGGAAAAGATCTTGAAGGAACTGAATACGAGCAGTTGTTCAAATATTTGACGGTTAATAAAAAAGGATTCTATGTAATTCTCGGAAATTTTGTAAGTACAGAAGACGGCTCGGGAATTGTTCACATTGCTCCTGCATTTGGTGCTGATGACTATGAAGTTTCTAAAAAATATGATTTGCCATTTTTACAGCCTGTAACCCGTGGCGGTTTATTTACTGATGAAATTACTGATTTCAAAGGGCAATTTGTAAAAGATGCTGATGCAGGAATAATTGCAAAGCTCCGTGAAATGGGAAATTTATACAAGAAAGAAACTATTGTTCACTCGTACCCATTTAGCTGGCGGTTCGATAATGTTCCTGTGATTTATTACGCAAGAGAATCATGGTTTATCCGCACAACATCAATTGCCAACAGAATGGTGGAACTGAATAAAACGATTAATTGGTATCCGCCGGAAGTTGGCGCCGGAAGATTTGGAAACTGGCTTGAAGAAAATAAAGACTGGGCTTTGTCACGCGACAGATTCTGGGCAACTCCGCTTCCGATTTGGGTCGCAGAAGACGGCGATATGATTGCAGTCGGAAGCATTGAAGAATTGAAAAATGGTTTTGTTGAAAAAGATGGCAAAAGAGTTTCGGTTAGAGATATAGAAAATCTTGATTTGCATAAACCATTTGTTGATGAAATAAAATTTGAAAAGGAAGGAAAGATTTTCACAAGAACACCCGAATTGATTGATGTTTGGTTTGATTCCGGGTCGATGCCTTTTGCTCAATACCATTATCCTTTTGAGAACAAGGAATTATTTGAAAAGAATTATCCTGCTGATTATATCTGCGAAGGAATTGATCAGACACGCGGATGGTTTTATACTTTACATGCGATTGGTACAATGCTTTTTGATAATATTGCCTACAAGAATATTGTTGTAAATGAATTGATTCTTGATAAGAATGGATTGAAAATGTCAAAATCAAAAGGCAATACAGTTAATCCTTTTGATTTATTTGATAAATATGGTGCCGATGCAACAAGGTGGTATTTGATGACGACAAGCCCTCCGTGGCGTCCAACTCTTTTTGATGAAGAAGGAGTTGTTGAGGTTCAGAGGAAATTTTTTGGTACGTTGATAAATACATATTCGTTCTTTGCTTTATATGCAAATGTTGACAAATTTACTTTCAAAGAAGAAACTGTTCCGTTTGAATCACGTCCTGAAATTGACAAGTGGATCATTTCCAAACTGAATTCTTTAGTGAAAGATTATGAATCAAACATGGAAAGTTACGATTTAACCAAAGCAGCACGGGCTATTTCTGATTTTACAATAGACCAGTTATCAAACTGGTATGTCAGAAGATCAAGAAGAAGATTCTGGAAATCGGAAATCAATCAAAATAAAATTTCGGCATATCAGACGCTTTATGAATGTTTAATCACGATTCTGAAATTGACTTCTCCTTTTGCACCGTTTCTTGCAGAAGAATTATATCAGAACTTGAATTCGGTTTCGAAGAGAGAAAGGTATGAATCAATTCATTTGGCTGAATTTCCAAAGGTTGGAATTATTGATGAAGAGCTAGAAAAGAAAATGGATATTGTACAAAGAGTTGTATATTTAACCCGTTCAATGCGTGCAAAGTCAAATCTTAAAGTTCGCCAACCGCTGAGTAAGATAATTGTTGCTCTTGATCCAAAACAGCGGGATGCCGTTGAAAAAATGAAGGATGTAATTCTGGATGAAGTAAATATTAAAGTGCTTGAAGTGCTTGAAGATGATTCTTCAGTAGTTAATAAAACAGCGAAAGCAAATTTTAAATCAATCGGACCAAAATTTGGGAAAATGGTCAAAAAAATTGCAATCAGAATTTCGGAATTAACAAAGGAAGAAATTTCAATAATTGAAAAAACAAAATCACTTGATATTCTTGTTGATGGTGAGAATTATAGAATATCATCAGATGATGTTGAAATTATATCCAATCAGATTGAAGGATGGGTTGTTGAAAGCGAAGGGGGAATTACGGTTGCAATTGATTCGGAACTTACAAAAGAGCTGATCTCTGAAGGTTATGCAAGGGAAATTGTAAACCGAATTCAAAATATGAGGAAAGATTCCGGATATGATGTTGTTGATCGGATTAAAATAAAAATATCTTCATCCGATGAAT
>PFVB01000172.1 GCA_002790395.1 Ignavibacteriales bacterium CG_4_9_14_3_um_filter_34_10
TCTATGTTTGGAATGTCGTTTGTTTTCGTTGTATTTGAAGATGGAGTTGACACCTATTTTGCACGAACACGCGTACTTGAAAGAATGAACACAATCCAGGCACAACTTCCATCCGGCGTTGTTCCCTCGCTTGGACCTGATGGAACGGGCGTTGGACATGTTTATTGGTACACAGTTGAAGGGAAAGGTTATGATCTTGGAACTCTGCGAGCAATTCAGGATTGGTATATTCGTTATAAACTTTCCTCTGTTGACGGAGTTGCAGAAGTTGCAAGCATTGGCGGATTTGTAAAACAGTATCAGGTTGATGTTAATCCCAATGATCTTCGTGCTTATAATCTGAGTGTTTCTGATGTTGTTAATGCTATTCAAAATAGCAATAATGAAGTCGGGGGAAAAATTCTTGAAATAAGCGATGCAGAATATTTTATTCGAGGACAAGGTTACATTCAATCAAAAAGCGACATTGAGAATACAATAATAAAAACTTTTCCAAATGGAATTCCGGTAACAATTAAAAATGTCGCCAGTGTTTCGCTCGGAGGTGATATCCGGCGCGGAGCATTAGAAAAAAATGGCAAAGGAGAAGTTGTAGGCGGAATCATCGTTATGCGTACGGGTGAAAATGCCAAGCAAGTTATTGATAAAGTAAAAGAAAAAATTAAAGAAATTTCTCTCGGACTTCCGAAAGGTGTTGAAATAATAACATCGTACGATAGAAGCACTTTAATTCAGGAAGCGATTGGAACACTCGACCGAGCATTGATTGAAGCAGCAATAACCGTTTCAATTATGGTTGCAATATTTCTTCTGCACTGGCGAAGCATAGTCCGAATTCTTATCGAAATTCCCATTGCAGTTTTGATATCATTTATTCTGATGTATGCTTTTGATATCACTTCAAACATTATGAGTCTCGGTGGAATTATTCTAGCAATTGGTGTAATTGTCGATTCTTCCATTGTGTTAGTAGAAAATGCTTATCGTAATATTGCGAAAGCAATTGAACAAAAGGGAAAACTTACTAATGAGGAGTATAAAAGAATTTCAATTGATTCCGCTAAGCAAGTCGGGCGTGCAATTTTCTTTTCCGAATTGATTATTCTTGTTTCATTTCTTCCGGTATTTCTTTTAACTGGTCAGGAAGGAAAACTATTTAAACCGCTTGCATTTACTAAATCTTTTACAATGATCGGTGCTGCAATAGTTGTTATTTCTTTAATCCCGGTTTTAATGACAATGCTAATGCGGGGAAAATTCAGACCGGAAGAAAAAAATCCTACCACAAAATTATTTATAAAAATTTATGAACCGGTTATTCATTGGGTGCTCAGGCATCGTAAAACCACGATTGCAATAAATGTAATTGCTCTGCTAATAACAATTCCAATGATATTAAATACCGGCAGTGAGTTTATGCCGCCACTTGATGAAGGTTCAATTCTTTATATGCCGGTTACATTGCCAGGTGCTTCAATTGGAGAAGTAAACAGAATTTTGCGAGAGCAGGATAAAATTATTAAATCAATTCCCGAAGTTCATCACGTACTTGGAAAAACAGGGCGGGCTGAAACTCCAACGGATAATGCACCACTCAGCATGATTGAAACAATTATTTTGCTCAAACCAAAAGATCAATGGCGCCCGGGAATTACCAAGCAAGATATTGTTGCCGAACTTGATTCTAAATTGCAAATACCGGGAGTTCGGAATGGTTGGACTCAACCAATTATTAATAGGATTAATATGTTATCAACGGGAGTTCGAACAGATATCGGATTCAAAATTTTTGGATCAAATCTCGATACGCTTGAATCGTATGCAATCAAAGCAGAAAATCTTCTAAAAAAAATCAATGGAGCAGTTGATGTTGTTGCGGAGCGAGTTCAAAACGGATATTATCTTGATATCCAAATCAAGCGTGAATATGCTGCCCGATATGGCGTGAACATTTCGGATTTGCAGAGCATTATTGAAACTGCAATAGGTGGACAAAATCTTGGGACAGTAATTGACGGCAGAATGAGATTTCCAATCAGAATGCGTTATCAAAAAGATTATCGTGATAATGTTGATGAATTAAAAAGATTAATTGTTCCAGTCGCAATTTCTTCTATGTCTTCTCAAACATCTTCAAATAAAATGAGCAGCAATGGAATGAGTACTAATCAGTCATCCGCAATGTCATCAATGGGTAATTCAAATCAAGCAAGTATTATTCCGAATTCGTCAGCACAGAATGAATTTTCACTAATAAGCGTAAATCAAAATGAAATAACTTATTTACCACTTTCTGAATTAGCAGACATAAATTTAGTTACCGGTCCACCGATGATAAGCAGTGAAAATGGAATGTTGCGTTCAATTGTTTTTATGAATACTCGTGGAAGAGACATGGGAAGTGTGATGATTGATGCAAAGGAAATAATTGAAAACAATTTGAATTTGCCTACAAGTTATTCCTACACATGGAGCGGTCAATATGAAAGCAAAGTCCGTGCTCAGCAGACAATACAAATCATTCTCCCGGTAGTTTTTTTGATGATATTTGTGCTTCTGTTTTTCACGCTCAAAGATTATTTGGAAGCGGGTGTTGTAATGCTTTCGGTTCCATTTGCGCTTATCGGAGGAATGTACATGATTTATATTCTTGGCTATAATTTCTCTGTAGCGGTTTGGGTTGGATTTATAGCTTTATACGGAGTTGCAGTTGAAACTGGAGTAGTGATGGTAGTTTATCTTCATGAGGCACTTGACTCGCGATTACGTGCATTTCACAGAGGGGAAAGGGGAGAGATAACAAAAAAAGATATTTACGAAGCAACAATTGAAGGCTCAGTTTTAAGACTTCGCCCAAAACTTATGACTGTTGGGACTTCAATGGTTGGATTGATTCCTGTTATGTGGGCGACAGGAACCGGCTCAGATGTAATGAAACCGCTTACTGCACCATTGATTGGCGGTTTACTGACAAGTGCAATTCATGTGCTGGTGGTTACTCCAATTTTGTTTGCAATTATGAAAGAACATGCTCTTAAAAAAGGCAAACTTGAAATATCTAAAATGGCAGATTGGATGAAGGAGGAAAAATAATGAATAGCGTAAAGTGTAAAATGTATAATTATCGGTTCAAATCAGTTACTATGAAAACGCTGTGTAAATCTGCAAAATACTTTTTGATATTAGCATTACTTTTCATTCCTGAAATCAAGGCACAGTCAATTGATTCTTTAATTAATGAAGCTATTAAGAATAATCCCAAACTAAAATCACTTCAATTCAAAATTACTGCTTCAGAAAAGAGAAGTGAGTCTGTAAATAGTTTACCTGCTCCAAACTTTGGAATTGAGTTCTCGCAAGTTCCAACAAACTCAATCAATATTTTGAATCGCGCCAATTCAAATAATTTTTCGATCTCACAAATGTTTCCGCTTGGTGGAAAATTGAATGCGATGACAGAAGTGGAAAGTAAAAACACTTTGATTGAAGGCTCTAATTATGAGATATATAAAATCAATTTAATTGCTGAGATTAAATCTTCTTATTACTCAATTTGGCTTTATGACAGAAAAATTGAGCTTCAAAAAAGGAATAATTCTTTACTAATTGATTTGCTGAATTCTATTGAATCGTCTTTCTATACGAACAAGTTTAATCAAGCCGACATGCTTACGCTTCAAAGTGAAATTGCTTCAGACGAAACACAGCTTTTTATTTTTGAAAAAGAAAAAGAGGCCGAAATTTATAGATTGAACAAATTGCTCGGTCGTGATCTTGATTCAAAGGAAGTTTCAGTTAATAAAGAACTTGATTCGACGGAATCTACTTTTACGCAAATTCAACTTGAAAAAATTATTGAGTTTAATAACCCTGCATTAAAAAAGTTGGACCATATGATTCAAATGAATAAATCAATGATTGATGCAAACAATCGCGAACTGATACCGGATTTAATGCTACAGGGAATGTTCATGAGAATGCCCCAAGGAATGTATTTGACTTCGAGCAGCAATTTATCGATGCTTTTTGACAAATCGGCAACAATGTATTCGTTGATGTTTTCAATCAATCTTCCTTTTGCACCATGGGCAATCAATAAGTATGAACGAAAAGAAGAAGAGCTTTTTGCCGGAATCAAAAGTATCGAGCATGAAAAAAACGATATGTCGCGGGAAATGATTGCGGAATTAAAAGCAATGCTTGTGAAGTACAATACTTCAAATGAATTAATAAAATTATATTCTGAAAAAGTACTACCACTATACAGCCAAGCAGCCGAATCACAATCAACTGCATATCTTAGCAACAAATCAACAATAACGACGGTCGTTGACACATATCGAATGCTAATAATGCAGGAGATGAATTTATTTATGGCAAAAGCAGAATTGCAAATGGCGCAAGCCGAAATCGAAAAACTTATTGGTAGTCGGTTCGGTAAAATTAATAATCAAAATTTTGAATGGGGTATAAAATGAAAAATAAAATAATTTCAACAAACTATAAACTGATTCTCTATTCATCCATTTTTCTCCTGCTGTTAATTGGCTGTTCATCTAATGAAAACAAGCAAAATGAAACTAATGAATATTGGACATGCACAATGCACCCTGAAGTCCATTCTGATAAGCCCGGTGCTTGCCCAATTTGCAATATGGATTTGATTAAGAAGACTGAAACAAAAACAGAAGCAATAAAATCTGAAGAAGGTATGGAAAATATGGTTGCTTTAACAGGTGAAAAACAAATTCTGGCAAACGTGTCAACATATATTGTGGAGAAGGAAATGCTTCAACAACAGGTTACTTCATACAGCTATTTAGACTTTGTTGAAAACAACCGAAAAACTATTTCAGCCCGATTTAATGGACGGATCGAGAAACTTTTTGTTGATAAAACAGGTGATTCTGTAAAGAAGGGTGAACCACTGTTCGAAATTTACAGTCCCGATTTAATCCAAGCACAGAACGATTTTTTGATTGCATTCAAAAATTCCGATAACCCAAACTTGATAAAAACGGCACGAAAAAAACTTGAAATTTTTGGATTGACCGTGCAGCAAATTCAAAATCTTGAAAACACAAAAGAAATAAGTATAACAATAACTTACTATTCACCAATGAGCGGGACGGTTATTGAAAAGAAAATTCAAGAGGGTGATTATGTGAATGAAGGTTCTGTGATTTACAACATTGCAGACCTTTCGAGGCTTTGGAGTATTTCAGAAGTTTATGAAAATGATTTAAGCAAAATAAAAATTGGTGCAAAAGTTAAACTTAATTTGAAAGCATACCCCGGAGAAGAATTTATCGGAAAAGTTGCATTCATTTATCCGGTAATTAATTCTCAAACAAGAACTGTAAAAGTCCGAAGTGAATTATCAAGTTATGGTGGTAAACTTAAACCGCAAATGTATGGTGAAACAATATTCATGAAATCTGGCGGAGAAGGAATACTTGTTCCAGCAGATGCAGTTATCATTGCCGGCAAAAGAGCTGTTGTTTGGATTAAATCCGGTGATGGAATGTTTGAACCTCGTGAAGTAAAACTAGGAAGCAGATACAATGATAAATATTATATTATTTCCGGTGTGAATGATGGTGATGAAATAGCAGCCACCGGCGGATTTTTAATTGATTCTGAAAGTCAACTTAAAACCGGAATGCCAACCGGACATCAACATGGAAAAATTATATCGACAAATAATATTCAGCAATCATCTGAACATAACAATCACAAATAGAAGGAGAAACAAAAAATGAAAACACCACAAGTGATTTGGCTAATTTTAATTTTTATAATTTCATCAGCAATAAATGCACAAGAGCATCAACACAATGCTCAGGCTAATATTGAAAAGAATAAATCTAAAAAAGAAATTAAGATAGTCAGAGAAGGGGTAATCAATTTAAAAGCATTTGATAAAAACAAAGACGGAAAACTTTATCAGGATCAAATGGATTGGAATGTAATTTCTGATGAACCCGGTAAATGTCCAATTTGCAAAATGACATTAAAAGAAGTTACTTTAAATGAAGCAAAAAAGGATCTAATTAAACATGAATTCAAAGTAAAATAACCAACAAACACAAAAGGAGACGTAAGATGAAAAAACATATAAATTCATTTTTGGGCGTTGTAGTAATAATTGCGTTTATTATTTCAACTCAATCATTTGGACAGGACAGCAAGAAAACAGATCAACATCAGCATAAAATGAAAAAAGAATGTTGTAAAGAAAAAGGTAATGCTGATAAATCTAAAGAGTGTTGCAAAGGTAAAATGGGATCTAAAGGAAACTCTAATGAGTGCAAAGAAGAAAACCATAAGGGAATGAACTCATCAGAAAGTTTGGAAGAAATGGACAAAAACAAAGACGGAAAACTTTTTCAATGCACAATGTGTCCAGATCAGATTTCTGACAAAGCTGGAAGCTGTAAAGAATGTGGAATGGAATTAAAAGAAGTTAAAATTGAAGACATAAAAAAACATATGCAGAAAAAATGATCGGCTGATAAATAGGTTGAATTTTCAAGGGTACAACTATTTGTTGTGCCCTTTTTTGTTTTTACTAAGTTTCATTGTGCTTCAATGAATTAATTTCGTTTCTCATTTAATCTGAGGGAATTTGTTCATAAAAAATTCTTATCGGACAGTGGAAAGATTTTTACAATTATGAAATTTATTCTTGAGATCTATTAGAACGCTTGGGTAATTATCTTAAAGTGAAATGAACAAATATTAAATTTTGCGGAGAGGGAGGGATTCGAACCCCCGGTAGCCATAGACTACAACGGTTTTCAAGACCGCCGCATTCAACCACTCTGCCACCTCTCCGTTTCTTTTCAGAATTGGTGTGCAAATATTATGAATTCTTCACAATTGTACAACAGGCATTTGAATTTTCTAAAAAAGAAACCCCTCATCTTTGCATGAGGGGTTTTTACAAATTTAACACCATTAAGGTGGATAAATCATAAAAGAGTGTTCCTAAAAACACCCAGATGATTCACCTTTAATTTTGTTTGTTCGGTTTTCAGCGAAACCCTTCTTAAATTAAACATTAAGTTCCTCATCCAATTCAAAGTTAGTTGATGAGTTTGTCATTGTCAAATTATCTTTTATTTAGACTTAAAGGGCTGAATTTATTTGAATATTTTTTTTAACTCAGCTTCTGAAACTTCTATTAACTTTACACGAGGTAATCGGAACAACAGCTCCCGCCAATTCGAATTTTTCTCAATAATAATTTTTAAAACTGGAATGGCTTCTTTAAAGCGATTATTGTTGGCTAAAGTGACGGCATGCCAAAATTTCATCTCATCATTTTCCGGAAACATGTTTTCAGCTTTTGAATATTCCTCCAATGCAAGTTTCATGTCATTATTTTCGACTGCTAAATCACCGGCATTCATGTGTTCATAAGCCAAGTGTACATTGTAAATCCTTTTTAATTCTTTCAGTGGTTCGGGATTATCATCAATTCTGATGTCAACGATCCTATCTTCCCATGGTTTATCAGATGCTTTACCTTTTACAACAAGCAAAGCAGCAGATTGTTTGCCGCGAATATCACCACCAACAGACTCAGCACCTTCCAAAGCAGCAATCATTTTTTCAGCTAAATTTCCTTTTGTGTTTTGAAATGCTTTTTCCATCATTCCCCAAACTTCATTACTCTTCATCATGTTTGCCTGAACGGAAAAATTTTTGCCAACAATGTGTCCTGCTTCGGGGATGCAATTTTTTCCGGTAAATGCAGCAACGTTTCCGTTTACGTCAATAATTGCTACTTGTCGGTAATCTTTGGCATTATCAGTGGACAGTAAAATTTGCAAGGCTTCATTTGCAGTTTTGCCCTCCTTTAATAATTTTAATCCAATCGGACCAAATGAGACATTAACAAATGATTGAGTTGCAATTGCACCAACTCCAGCTTCTGCCCAACTAACTACTGTTCCGACAGAAAACCAGTGAGATTGAACAGCAACGCCGATTTCTCCTGTTTTTGGATCACGGGCAACAATTGAATAAGTGTTTGCCAACGGGAAATGATTAATTAATTCCTGTGCATTTAAAGAAAATAATAATGAAAAAAACGTAACAAAATATTTCATCCAATACCTTTATTTAATTAATTTCAATCTAAAAATAGGAACAACTTTTTATTCAGCAAAAAGTTGTTTTTGAACATTCATAAGTATCTTTAAATATTCATTATATTTGCGAAAAATTTTTAGGCAAATGAATATACTTGGAATATCAGCATTTTATCATGACAGCGCAGCCTGCTTAGTGCAGGATGGGAAAATTATTGCAGCAGCACAAGAAGAGAGATTTAGCAGGAAAAAACATGACTACAGATTTCCCAAACAGGCTGTCGAGTTTTGTTTAACATATTCCAAAATAAAAATTGATGAAGTGAATTTTGTTGCATTTTATGATAAACCATTTTTGAAATTCGAGCGATTACTTGAGACTTATCTTGCATATGCACCAAAAGGGTTAAATTCTTTTTTCAAATCAATGCCGTTGTGGATTAAGCAAAAATTGTGGATGAAAGAATTAATAAAACAAGAACTAAATTTTAACGGAACAATTTTATTTCCGGAACACCATGAATCACATGCAGCTTCTGCATTTTTTCCTTCTCCATTTGATGAGGCGGCTATTCTGACAATGGATGGTGTTGGCGAATGGACAACAACAAGCTACGGAATTGGAGAAGGCAATAAAATCAGTATTCTCGCTGACATAAGATTTCCACACTCGCTTGGATTACTTTATTCTGCTTTTACCTATTATACCGGATTTAAAGTCAACTCGGGTGAATATAAAGTAATGGGACTTGCTCCCTATGGCGAACCAAAATATGTTGATATAATTTTAGACAAATTAATTGACTTAAAAGAGGACGGCTCATTCAAACTTAATATGGAATATTTTAATTACCCTGTTGGTTTGACAATGACGAATTCAAAATTTCACAGGCTCTTTGGCGGAGAGCCGCGCAAACCTGAATCTAAACTTACTCAAAAAGAAATGGATCTTGCGCGTTCAGTTCAGGATGTAACAGAAGAAATTATGCTGCGAACTGTCCGGCATATTAAGAAAGAAACCGGCAAAAATAATTTATGTCTTGCAGGTGGTGTAGCACTTAACTGTGTTGCAAACGGAAAAATTCTCCGTGAAAATATTTTCGATAATATCTGGATTCAGCCTGCTGCAGGTGATGCCGGAGGTGCGCTTGGAGCTGCGATGTTTGTTTGGTATCAGTATCTCAATAATTCAAGGAAAGTATTTTCAAATAAAGATTCAATGGCTGGCTCATATTTGGGCCCTGAATATTCGAAGGTTGAAATAGTAAATTACTTGCGAAATAATTCAATTGTGTATGAAAAACTGGAAGATGAAAATATTCCGGAAAGGATTTCTGATTTATTGAATGAAGAACATGTTATTGGTTGGTTTAATGGCAGAATGGAATTCGGACCACGTGCTTTGGGTGCACGTTCCATAATTGGCGATGCACGCTCGCCAAAGATGCAGTCAAAAATGAATTTGAAAATAAAATTCAGAGAAAGTTTCAGACCATTCGCTCCGTCGGTACTTGAAGAAAAAGTCGGAGATTATTTTGAGATTGACAGACCAAGTCCATATATGCTTCTTGTGGCAGATGTAAAAAAGAGTCGGCAGAAAGCAATGACGGATGACGAAAAAAAATATTTTGGTATTGAAAAATTGAATGTTGTTCGCTCTGATATTCCGGCTGTAACACATATTGATTATTCAGCACGCATTCAAACTGTGAGCAAAGAAACAAATCCGTTATATTATAAAATGATTTCTAAATTTGACAGGAAATATAAATGCGGAGTAATAGTAAATACATCATTCAATGTCCGGGGTGAACCAATTGTTTGCAGACCGGAAGAAGCTTATCTCTGTTTTATGCGGACAGATATGGATTATCTTTTGCTTGGGAATTTTTTACTTGACAAGAAAAAACAGAAACCATTGAATAATAATTTTGACTGGAAAAAAGAATATGAACTGGATTAACATATGATATTGACTGAAGAAATTAAAAGAATAAAAAGCACAGAAAAGGAAGCCCGTAAATTTGGTATTCAAGTCGGGCTTGTCTTTATGATTATTACATTGATCCTTTTTATATCCGACAAAGGAAATTCACATTACTTTTTTATTGTCGGCGGAGTTTTGATTATTCTTGGACAATTATTTCCGCAACTCCTGATTATACCAAACAAATTATGGATGTCACTTGGCGTTGTGCTGGGATATTTTTCTTCACGGATTATTTTGTTTGTTCTGTTTTATTTTATCCTGACACCAATTGGCATTGCAGCAAAAATCTTTGGGAAAAATTTTCTTGAAAAAAAAATTAACATTGAAAAGAAAAGTTATTGGAACATAAGAAATAATCACTACAATAAATCACAAACTGAAAAACAATTCTAAAGAGATATGGGAAAACTATCAGTTATCGTTGAACTTTGGTCATTTCTGAAAGAACGGAAAAAATGGTGGCTTCTGCCAATTATATTTTTTCTGATTCTTCTCGGAGGATTAATTCTTTTGACACAAGGCTCAGCACTCGCTCCGTTTATTTATGCTATTTTTTGATTGGCTGATTCCTGATGCTGTTGATTTGAATCTGCAAATTTCTTGCACCGGTATAATTCGGATTTATTCTCAAGCATTCATTAATGGTATTGCTTGCATTATTATAATCTTTCGAGAGTAAATATGCACCAGCAAGATTGTACATCACCTGAGCATCACTGGGATTTGCATTTTTGCTTATTTCAAGAAATTGCTTGGCAGTTTGCAGATTGCTTTTTGAAAGATTAATGATTCCAATCCACTTTGATGAAAATGCATCAGGATTTCTTCTGTAATATTCATTTAAAAATTCCAAAGCATAATCAAATTGCTTTGCGGAAAGCAATTCAGCAGAAGCCATACTATAATATTCATTTATCGTTGGATACTGATAAATAATTGCTTTCATTTCTTTTACAAATCCCTTTGCGTTTCCTTTCTTTAATAAATAGCTTGCATATAGTCTGTGTGCTTTTTCCCAATTGAGTTTATTATCAACTACGCGCAGGGCAAGACTGTCACGGAAATTTTTTATATGCATATCAGCTAATGTTTGCGATACTGATTTGGGCTTTTGTACATAAGGCCAGTCGCTTTTCAGTATAACAATTCTGTACTGTGAAATAGCAGAATCCAGATCAGTGAAATCAAAATTTGTTTTAACAATTTCATCCGCATTACTATAATTTATTTTTTTTGCCGGGGGCAAAAGGTTTGTTTCAGTCATTTTATCATAAAAAAGTTTCCCAAGTAATTTGTATCCTTCAATTTTAGGATGAAGATGATCTGTCATTAAATTATTTCCAACAATTCCAGCCGGACTCAAGGCATTAAATACCGAATCTGCTTTAACTGTCGGATAATGAAATTGATTTCCAAGTTTGTGAATTATTTTGTTAATATCGCTTGGTGCACGGAATTTTAATCCATCCAAATTTTTTGCTTTGTAAAAATTCTTCCGTGCAAGCTCTGTATTTCCGTTTTTTAGTTCAGTCATTGCAGATTCATAAATATCAATTGCAGACGGCATGTTACTGTCTTTAACATCTACAAAAGGTTTGTGGTCTTTGAGATTACACGTCAAATCACTTATAATAACGGGAACATTCGCATTTTTTGCAATTGCAAAAATATCTTTCAAGTTTCCTTCGAACTGCCGGATTCCCAAATAATATTCAGGTGAATTCAAAACAATGGTTTGCTCTTTTGCCATGCGTGACATCAGCGTTCCGTGTTTATTTTTATCTGATGAAAAGAGAGAAATTATTTTTTTTATTACATCTCTGAATAATTGTGTTGTCTTAAATTTATTTAATGACAGCATAAGATTTACAATCGGACGAATATTTCCAAGTGATTCCGATGAGCCGGCACCAAGTGCACCATAATATTCATTATGTCCTGCATAAATTAAAATCAAATCCGGTTTTTGCTCAATAATACCGGGCATCAGGTCAAGCAGTGTGTAACTGTTAATTGCTGCAAAAGCAAGATTTACAACCTCAATATTCCGGTCTGGGAATTCCAGTTCTAAACGCTTTTTGACATATTTTGAAAACGTTCCTGACGGAGTGAAAGGATAACCTGCAGTTGTGCTGGCTCCTAAAACGAAAACACGGTATGAGTTTTCTTTTTTCTCAATATCAAAAAGGTCTCCTATCGGATAAGGAATTGATTCAGTATTATAAAAATATCGGTAGGCGATTTCATTATTCAGCATATATTTCCCGCTTCCTGCATCAATCCATTGATCAAGATTCTTACCATAATCATATGCTCGCAGGAAAATTTCAAGTAGTATCACAAATGCAACGGGGATCATTATTGCAATTGCATAAAACCAGACAGGATATTTTTTCGGTTGGCTGGGAGTCTTTTTTTGTTTTTTCGTTTTCATAAGTTTATTTCAATACAACAAGTTTTTTGATTGATAAAAAATCTCCGGACTGAAGTGTATATAGATATATTCCACTTGAAAGTTTGCTGCCGTCAAATTCAATCTCATAATGACCGGCAGGCTTGTTTTCATTGACTAAAGTTGAAACTGCTCTTCCTAAAATATCATATACAGTTAATTTGACATTGTGATTCCCGGATTTTGAATTTGATGGTACGGAAAATTTAATTCTTGTTGTAGGATTAAATGGATTTGGGAAATTTTGTTCAAGATTAAAAGCTAACGGTGCTGAGATATTTTTTTCAATACCGACAAGTTCTGGATATGAAATTCTGAGGTTATCAAGATAAATGCTTCCCGAGTATATTTTCCCAACTTGCCTGTCATTTGCAAGCGTAATTGCAATTTGCTTTATAGTTATCGGATAAAAAAAAGTTGAAGAAGGATTTATTTTGATTGGATTTTTTAATGTTGCAAATAAAGAATCAAAAAATTCTGTTTGGCTCGCAAATTTATTGGTCAGAAAAGCAAATTCCTCTCCGTTTTCATCAGTAACAACAAACGCTACGTTGTGATTCCAGCCATCGAACTTAACATCAAGGGAAATTTTTTCGGGAATACCAAAAATCGGAAATTCATTGTTGAGATAAACCCAGTATGTTTTTCCCGACTGATACGTGTATGAGTAATTTATTTTTGCTGAAGTACTTCCTTCCGAAAAAAAATCGGTTGATAATTCCAAAGAAGAATTCACCGTGTCAATTTCTTTACCTGTAAGATTCCAGTTTAATAATTCCTCAAAGCCATCAAGTTTTTTTTTACCGACACCAACCTGAAACATTATTTTAGCTGTATCCGAAATCGAACCTTTACGAACAATCAAATAAGTTTCTCCTTCAGCATTGGGCAAAAAAGTACCATCATCTGAAATACGCCCGAAAGAAGGATTTGTTAATTCATATTCTACATCTTTAAAGGTCAGATTTTCATTATATCCATATTTATCTTTTGCAGTCAACTTAAACTGAACTGTTTGATTAGTGCTTAATAAAATTGAATCGGGGAATATTTTCAATTCGGATAATTCAAGTTTTTCTTTTGTGATTACTAAAAGGCAGTTTGAAACTTTTCTTTCAGTTCCATCGGAAGGGAAGTTGACAATTTTATTTCTTGCTAATATTGTCGAAGAGCCGCCGCCATCAAGATTCACGGCGTTATATGCACCAATCCTGATAAAAAAATCTGCAAATTCGGGCAAAGACATTCCCTTGCTGATCGTTTGCCTTCCATCAACAACAGCAAGAAAAAGATAATTGCTATCGACTGAAATTCCTGCAGCTGTTCGCGGATGTCTGTCGGTTGCAAATGTTGCACTGCCACCCTCTTCAGCATAACCTTTCAATGCATAATTACTGCCGTTCTTTAAGATTACCGGAAATCCTGAAACCATCTGCCAAAGATATTTTAATCCGGAATTGAGTCTTACAACTAATTTTATTGTATCGCCAATCTGAATAAAATTATTAATAAAAGTTTCAGCCGAACCATGAGCAGAAAGAATAACCTCACCATTGCCGATTTGTGCATTGCCTGTGCGGGAAAATTTATTTGTAACTTCCAGTTTTACGGTATCATCTACAATCCATGATGTAATCGGGCGGAGAGAAATTTCTGTTCCCCATTCATTTGTTTTTGTTGAAGCACCATAAAATGAATTGTATAAAACCATAAAATCTGCAGCCCGCTCCTGATTAACAGCATTCAAAATATTTTTATTCTGCCCGGCAATTACTTCACCTGAAAAATTGATTCTGCCAACCATCGGATTATTAAATTTATCAAAACCGATTTTTGTCCAGGATGGAGCCACGCTGCTGCTTATTAATTCACCATCAGAAACCTGAGCTCCGACAGGAATTCCAACTCCATCAAAGAAATCAGAATTAATTGCACCAACCACTAAAACTGAATCGGAACTGCTTCTTGCTGCCATTGAAGAAGTGGTTTCGCGGGCAATCAATTTGTCTTCTGCTTTTACTGTTTTGATTTTAATGTTGGGATTGCGAAGATCAATTTTTAAAAAATTAATATTCCAAGGAACATTCTTTTCCTGAATATGATAGTGATATGCACCGGAAGCAATTTCTTTAACAGATAAAGTATCAAACTTAAATTGGGCAAATAGATTGACAGATAAAATAAATATCAATCCCAAAATATTTTTCATGCTCTTCATTTTAATCTCACATTCTTAATATTTAATTAATCAACATCAGTTATCGAAAAAATGGATTTACGAGGATTAATTATTCTACGCTCGGTAATTATTTTATCCATCCGTATATCATGAGTTGAAGTTTCTATATACTCAAACAACTGAAACTCAAATACCAAAACATATTTGGGTGCAAATGTTTCCTGAAGAAGTTTATCGTAATATCCGCCGCCGTATCCGACACGCTGACCAGACTTTGAAACCGCCAAAGCAGGAACGATAATCAAATCAATGTCACTCATATCGTCATCTGTACCGTATTTGGGTTCCCAATAACCGTCACTGTTTTTTATAAGTTCGTCCCATCCTGTAAAATGAAACCGGCGAAAAGATTTTGTGTTGCGGTTAAGTTTTGGCAGGAAAACATTTTTGCCCCAGCTATTTTTCTGGTCAATAAGAATTTTAGTATCAACCTCGCCGGGCATACTTGCAACATAACAAAAAATATTAGTTGAATGAATAAAATCATCTGTTGTTTTAAGCAGATCAACAATTGTTTTGGTCTTGTTTCTTATTTCAATCGCAGAGAGTTCGCTTCTTCTTTTTACAACAATTTTCCTTGCCTCTGACTTTGGAATTAACGGTTTAAGTTTCACAAGTCACCTTTTAATTGAATAAAAATATTTTTGTTATAAAAATTAAAAGAATTAATATTAAAAACAATTACATAAATTTTTTCATCAGATTATTCTTTTAGGAAATTAATAAGCTCAGGAGGCTGCATGATAGAGAAATATTTTCACTTGGAAGAATTAGGAACGAGTGTTAAACAGGAATTAATCGGTGGTTTCACTACGTTCATTACGATGTCATACATTATAATTGTTAATCCCAAAATACTTGAAGCCGCAGGGATTCCTTTTGGACCATCAATGGTTGCTACAATATTAACTGCCTTCGTCGGAACTTTTGCTTTGGGTATTTATGCAAACAGACCTTTTGCTATTGCACCATATATGGGCGAAAATGCATTCATTGCTTTTACAGTTGTTAAAGTTCTTGGTTACTCTTGGCAAACGGCATTGGGCGCCATTTTTATAAGCGGAGCAATTTTTACTTTAATTACTCTCCTCAAAATCAGAACTTGGCTGGCAAATTCAATTCCTGAATCTCTTAAAATTTCTTTTGCTGTAGGAATCGGTTTGTTTCTGACATTTATCGGATTGAACGATACAGGTATTGTTACACTGGGAGTTGCCGGAGCTCCGGTTCATGTTGGCAATTTCGGAGATGTTAAAGTGATTCTGGCTATTGTAAGTTTTTTAATTATTGTTGTTTTAATGATTAAGAAAATTAACGGGTCAATTATTGTTGGGATTATTTCGGTAACACTCTTAGGAATTATTCTGAAAGTTGTTGAAATGCCGAAATCAGTTTTTAGTCTGCCTCCCGATATGTCAGAAATATTTTTAAAACTTGATATCAAAGGAGCTTTAACGTGGGGATTTTTTGCTGTTATTCTTACTGTGCTAGTAACAGATTTTGTTGATACTTTGGGAACTCTTTTAGGTGTAGGTTATAAAGCCGGACTGATGGACAAAGACGGAAATCTTCCCGAGATTGAAAAGCCAATGCTTTGTGATGCTTTATCTACTGTGGTTGGATCATTGTTTGGAACAACAACTGCGGGTATTTATATTGAATCAGCAGCAGGAATTGAAGCTGGTGCAAGAAGCGGATTAAGCGCCATATTCACTTCTTTGCTGTTTCTTCTGGCACTTTTCTTCGCTCCTTTTTTTACAATTATTCCTTCTTTTGCTTATGGCTCGGCATTAATTGTTGTCGGAATTTTA
>PFVB01000195.1 GCA_002790395.1 Ignavibacteriales bacterium CG_4_9_14_3_um_filter_34_10
CAAAGCCGGTTTTGTAAACTGTTACGACACGTTCCTCGCGTTGGATAAAGAGCAAGTCCCTCCCGGGGTTTCGATTGGTTTTTACAATTTCATTATAGGCGGTGTAGGGTAGTCCATCAAGATCCGAGACAATAACCAGCCCGGCACAGACTTCACCGTTCGCATCACGAATTGTTTTATCAATCAACTCAGATGGCAAGTATTCTCCTTTACCAACAATGCGCATTTCGTTTTGTGAAAAGACCGTTACATTCAAACAAAGAAAAATAATTAACATTCCTGTTAGCCAAAAGACTGATTTGTTTTCCATATTACCTCACATTTATTCCAGCACTGCAGTTTAATTTACTTAAACTTTTTATTTTATGAAATAATTTTTTCCCGTCATTGCGAATCCGTCCACTGACGGATGAAGCAAACTCACATCTTTATTTGTTAGATTGCTTCGTCGTCAGTCTACCGACTGACTCTTCGCAATGACGATATATTTTTATTTTCTTCATTACAAGTCAAAATATTCAATTCATTTCTATATTTTTTATTTCATTAATAATAATAATTCCATCATTGATAATTTTGAAAACATGCCAGTAATCACCTGCAATATTTTCAGGAACTTTCAGCACATTTAATAATTCGTTATCTCTGCCATAAATTTTAACATTGCATTTAGATTTTGAAAGTTGGACAGAATTAGAATTATGAAGATTTGTAAAATCAGTAACATAAAAATAGTAAACTGAATTTTTATCAATATTCTTCGTTGTAATTGTTTCTGGTCCAAACCCATCCGTATCATCTCTGTCAAGTTTAGCTATACCATCTTCTGAAACTTTTTTATTTCTATATGAAATATGATAATTATTGACCTTCACGAAATGAGCATCCAAATCTGATGGTTTATCACTCCAATCAATTACAACTCTCAGCGATCCCAATGGCATTTTAGGTGAGACAGAAAACCTATTAAAAAACAACGCTCCAGCCATAATTTCGATATCAAACTGGGATGTAATATATTTCGGGTGAGAAAACCTTATTCTTAAAACTGCATTTTCTTCAGTAGGTATAAATAAAATTCTTCCTTCAAAATCAGTCGTAAACTCACCCATAGTCTGAATTTCAACATTCCCATCTGCGACAGAATTTCCCGTAATAGCATCAAAAAATCTTAAAACCAGTTCGCCACTTTCCATTTCCACAAAAGCATCAGAAATTTTTTCTTTCTGTTTTTTATCCTGTGCATTAGCAAAGTCAAAAAAAGTCAGACTTAAAACCAAGATAAGAAAACTATTAAAAATCAAATTCACATTTGATTTGCTTTCACACTGATAACTTCTGCAAAAAACATTATTTGGAAGAAGTAAGAAAACATTCAAATTCATCCTCTTTTGAAAAAACTTACAATTATAAATTTTATTGATTTCTCTAAATAACTTTTTCATAATTACCCCATTAAATAATATTATTGTTTTGGCATACGCATTAGGACGTAGAAAATTTTAGCCGCGGAATCAAACCAACGTTCTAAAATCTCAGAATTATAAATTTCAACACTCACAATTTCCTCCCGCTGTTCTTCAATATTATCGCTGCTCTTTTGCAAAGAGCTAACAGATAATTGTTTAGAAGCTGCCAGTGAATAAAGTGCACTTCTCTCAGCTTCATAAACCGAAGATGTTTTGTAAAAATATTCAGGAGAAGCACCAACTGCATAGAAGTAATCTTCATCAAAAGGTATGTTTGTTATCCAATCCGGCTTTTTAAAAGTATTATTATTGATAAACTTATTTTTATCAAAATTTTCACAGGTATTTCTTGAGATTAAAACGGCTACGAAATTACTTGTCATAAATGTGTCAAGCAAGACAACTTTTTTAAGCAATGATTCAATTTGGGATGTATCAAATCTTTCAACAAAATTATCAGCAATTACAGAATTACCAAGTGCTGTTGTCCAAAATAATTTTTTACTTACAACAATAACTTTATTCTGCTTAATAAGCTGAATAACTGCATTTTTAATAGCCGAGTTTATTGCAGAGGTGTGGTAAAATGACTTTTCAGCATAACCAACAGCAAATTCATCACATAAAATTCCCTTCGGTTTATATAACCAACCTGGGATGTTTTGTGCGGAAAGGAAAATATTTCCGCACAAAAACATAAAGCCTATAAGGCGTATCATGTCAACAAAGACTAAGAATTTTATTTATTTAATTTTTCAACTTCTTTGTCTAATTCTTCAAATGACTGTGAAGAACGGAAACGCGTGTAGAGTTCATTGTTCTTTTTGATTTGCTCAACAAGGGATTTATTGGCTGCACCAAGCGGGTACTGTACCAATACATAAGCACGCCACAAATTACTGTCTTTAAGGATTTTCTTTTCTTTCAAAGTACTTCCGGTTAAAGTAGTGCTTACTACGGTTTTGGTAGCCTGTGTCATCTGACTTAAAAAAGTAGAATTTTCACCCTGTCCAACTTCCTCAGCAAATTTCTTTTGCAAGTCACTGATTCTCAGTTCAAGTTGTCTTGCAATTTCAGCGCGGGCACCAGTCATCGATTTATCAACAGCCATCTGCATATCCTGCGATGTTGATGAATTGACAGCAAAAAGAAAATTCGGATCCTGCGGTGGAGTTAAGTACCAATCAGGAATATCTCCGGACTCCGTTTTGAGTAAATTTTTATTACTGCTGCAACCAGCTAAAAGCAATAAAGATACTAAAAACAAAAAGATTATATTTTTCATACACCCTCCTAATTTGAATAATTAGTTAATTTATCATTTGAAGTTAATTGGAAAATACCAACTATATTCTTTTCAAATTTATTAATTCGTAATAATTTAGCCTGTTCTAAAATATTTATGCCTTTTTTTGTTTTTATTCTCACCCTAAAATTGTATGAAAACTAATTTCAATCTTAATTTAATTATTACAAAATTTATTAAATACATTAATAATATAATAATTGAATCTTTGTTTTTGAAAATCTAAATAAATCTTTTTGAAATTCAAAACAAATTGGACACAGATTTTTACGATTCATTATGATTAACGCAGATTAGAGTCAATTGGCAGTAACTTTTCTTTTCTGTCATTACGAATCCGGCCACAGACGGATGAAGCAATCTCTCATCTTTATTTGTTAGATTGCTTCGTCGCAAGCTCCTCGGAATGATCTGCGTTCTATTTTTTATTTCAATATTACTGAAGATTTCAATTTAATATCTCTCGATGAAGCTCCTACTAAAATTTCATATTCACCATTATCAAGCATCCAGTCATGAGTTTTTGCATCAAAATATGAAAGCGATTTTTTATCAATACTTAAATTCACTTTTTGCGTTTCACCTTTTTTCAGAAAAACTTTTTTGAATGCTTTTAATTCCTTTGCTGGTCTGTCAATCAAAGGCTGTATTTCACTCACATAAATCTGAGCTGTTTCTGCACCATCGAATGAACCAATATTTTTGATATCAAAAGAAACATCAATTGAATTTCCGCTTTCATTTACAGAAAGATTTTCATATTCGAAATTTGTGTATGACAAACCAAATCCAAATGGAAATAGTGGCTCAATGTTTTTTGTATCAAAATGACGATAACCAACATAAATATCATCAGCATAATAAGTGCGTGCTGGAAAAGTTTTGTAAGTTCCAAATGCTGAACAATCTTCCCACTTCTTCGGAAATGTTATCGGTAATTTCCCAGATGGATTATAATTCCCAAACAAAACATCTGCAATTGCATTCCCACCTTCAGTTCCGGCAAACCACATTTGAACAACACCTTTTACTTTAGAAAGCCATTTATCCATTACTACCGGTGCACCGGTTGTTAAAACGAAA
>PFVB01000225.1:0-147 GCA_002790395.1 Ignavibacteriales bacterium CG_4_9_14_3_um_filter_34_10
CTTTGGGAGAAACCGTTCCGCAAGAGATTCGCGAAAAAGTGGTGGCTCATGATGAGGATTCCTTGCAGGAGGCAATACGCGCAAAACTTAAAACTGTTTATGATCCTGAAATTCCGCACAGTGTGGTTGATCTGGGCTTGATTTATG
>PFVB01000225.1:165-307 GCA_002790395.1 Ignavibacteriales bacterium CG_4_9_14_3_um_filter_34_10
TTGAGGACCAGACATATCGAGTCGTTGTGGCGATGACGTTAACGGCTCCGGGCTGTGGTATGGGCGATGTGATGTGCAGTGATGCTCAGAAAAAAATACTGAGTATTGAAAATGTGAAAGAGTGTAAGGTGAATTTAGTTTT
>PFVB01000225.1:560-3737 GCA_002790395.1 Ignavibacteriales bacterium CG_4_9_14_3_um_filter_34_10
ATTTTATTTTTATTGGAGTTAGTATGAGAATATTAAACATAGTTTTATTTTTTGTTTTAAGTAGTCTTTGTTTTGCTCAAATTGATATAGAATATTTAAATGATGTCCCAGAAGAATTTAAGGAAAAATATTTTAGTCAAAAACGAGACTACAATCCTCTGCAAGTTGGGAATATTTGGCAGTATTATTATGCGGATAATGATGCATACTGGACAACAAAGATTGTTAAGGATAGTCTAATAAACGGGAAACACTACTTTAAAAAAATTATTTATGAAACAGATCCCCCAACCCGCAATTTTGTTTCTTGGGAAAGAAATGACACTACAAGCGGAGTTTCTTTTATGCTTGACTTCGAAGATGTTAATAATAATGGAGATTTCTTTGAAGAACTACCTCTCGATAGTTTAGAAAACCCATATTGGTCACGCTATAAAACTTATAAGTACCCTTTCTTCGGGGGTATTGAAAAAACAACTCTGGTTAAAGATACAAGTTGGGTTATACTAGAGGGTGATACGGTAATTAGCAGAACCTTTGAAATTATTGAGCTTTTCTGGATAGAAGAAATTATTGAAAAATTTGGAATATTCAGGAACTTGTCTGAATCACCTGCTAGATATTGCACGGGAGCGATTATTAATGGAAGACAATATGGAACAATTGTAGGTGTTGACGAAAAAAATGTTAAAACAAAACCGACCGGATTCTTACTTGGAAATAATTACCCTAATCCCTTCAATCCAAGTACTACGATAACCTATTCAATTCCTAAACTACCGAATCAATCATTTGCAAGAATAAAATTGTTAGTTTATGATATTCTTGGCGGAGTAATCACAACTCTTGTTGATGAAAAAAAACAAAGTGGTACTTTTAGCGTTACTTTTAATGCTGAAGAACTTGCTAGTGGTGTGTATTATTATTCCTTAATTTCAGAATCAAATGTAATTACAAAACCAATGATTTTAATTAAATAAGGAGATTTAAAATGAAACGAATATTCATTATTATTTTACTTTCTATAGGCTTGACCTTTAGCTCCAATCTCCAGGCTGCAGTTGATGATGTATGTGGAACGACATCCGGAAGTTCAGCACCTTATTTACCAACAAGTGGGACAATTAAAGTATTTGTAATTTTTGCACAATTTAAGGACGATCCCCAAATTGATAGTAATGGCTGGGCAAAGAATAGTTATCCTAGTTGGGCAAATACCTTCGTAAATTCTTCAAGTGGAGGCAGCTATCCTTGGAATAACTTGTCGCATTACTTTAATGAAATGTCGAACGGAACATATCAGGTAATAGGTGATGTTTATAACTCTTTAGTAACGACTGATTATGACGAAAGCTACTATTCCAGCATCGGTCAAGTGAATAGAGAAATTATATTGGAAGTTGATCCATATGTTAATTTTGCAGAATATGACAACTTAAATGGAAATGTTACAGGAAGTGACGGAATAGTTGATTTTATTTATATTATTTATCGAAATGCAACGAGTAGCAATTGGTACTATACAGGAATTGCTCATTTAGAAGTAAGTTCAACAATAAATGTTGATGGAAAGCAAATTGTAAATAATTCTTACATTGGTGGTGGCGTACAACAGAGAGGCGGCTACAATGGGCGTGATTATACATTATATGTAGCTGCTCACGAAATGGGTCATTATCTACTTGGTGGCGGTCATATCTCAAATGTCTCAAATCTTGCATTAATGACTGGCTTACCAGTTTGGAATGCAAGTCGAGGGATGCATTCTTGGGAAAGACAGAAGTTAGGTTGGATAAATTATACTAATAAATCGACAGACGGGTCGGTTACAATGTCGGATTATTTGACTGCTGATCAAGTATACAGAGTCCCTATAAGCAGCACAGAATATTTCTTAATAGAAAATAGAAAAAAGATAAGCCCACACGATAAAGCCGGAGATACTGGTTTTTATTTTTATAGAATTACAAGTGCATCATCATTCCCACCAACGATAGATGTTTTATGCGCTGATGGGAACTGGAATTTTAGTATTAATACTTCAACTCAAACACTCACAAGAACTACTCCAAACGTTAATGGCAATGATGAAATGAATTTTCGCCAAACTTCAGGTGGGGTTGTTTATGCTTGTTATACATCAGTTTATCATGAAAATTCAGCTTGGGGAGATGATGAAGATGCATTTGACTTGACATTCAATAATGTGTTATCTCCGGTTAGCAACCCTCGTTCAAACAATGGTGGTTCGCTTGACTTTACCATTGAGGTTACCGGTACAAATACTATTCAATTTTATTTTACAAATCCATATGCTGGTAAACCATCTAAACCTCAGAATCTGCAGTTGTCAAAAGATGCAAATGAACATACAGTTTTAACGTGGAATGCAAATCAGGAATCCGATCTTAACGGTTATCGTGTCTATAAAAAGATAACTCTTTACGGCGGTAGTACTAATACAAGTTATGTGTTCACCACTTCAACAAGTTATACAGATACCGATTTTACAATTGACACTAAATTCGGTACTGACCAAGCAGAATATTGGATAGTTGCGGTTGACAATACAAATAAATTATCTGTAGAAAGCGAACACAGAAATACGAGTGGTGAAAGTTCAATTCAATGGAAACTTGCAGAAGATAATGTAGATAATGGTATTATCAATAATTATGAGTTATATCAGAATTACCCAAATCCATTTAATCCTACAACCCAAATATCATATCAAATAAAAGAAAGTGGGCTTGTACAATTAATAATTTATAACACAATTGGTCAAAAAGTAGCTACACTTGTAAACGAAGTGAAATCTGAAGGGAGATACACCGTAAACTTTAATGCAGAAAACTTGCCGAGCGGTGTTTACATATATTCTTTGCGTGTAAATGATTTTGTTCAAAATCAGAAGATGGCTTTACTGAAATAATTCGCGTTAAAAAATGATAGACGTAAGTATAACCCGCAAATCAACCGGACGCCGCATTTTAAGTTACATTTGTGCGATTCTTGAGTTTGATGATAAATGTAAAAATTGTTGTTCGGCTGTAGTGCAAAAAGTAAATTGTAGCAGCCAATGATTGCGAAGAAAAATAATCATTGGCTGCTAAATCTTCGGCTAAGTAATTCTAATTGGTATTGCAGTGTTGGGGCGCCGGTTATTTGCAACGCCGT
>PFVB01000069.1:0-16339 GCA_002790395.1 Ignavibacteriales bacterium CG_4_9_14_3_um_filter_34_10
GAAAGCTCAATTTTCTTTGGATCAATAATCACAAATTTTACTTCAGAAGGATGTTTTGAATAAATCAAACTTGTTATCATTAAATTTATTCCAACACTTTTTCCGGAACCGGTTGAACCGGCAATCAAAAGATGTGGCATCGTTGCTAAATCTGTAATATGCACGTCACCAATAATTGTCTTTCCCAAAGCAAGCGGCAATTCGAATTTAGTTTTTTTGATTTCAGACAGGACACTTCTTGCACTGACTAATGTTGCCTTTTCATTTGGGATTTCAACACCAATGGCGCTTTTACCGGGAATAGGTGCAATTATTCGAATCCCCCGCGCTGCAAGTGCTAATGCAATATCATTTTCAAGACTAACAATTCTGCTGATTTTTACGCCGGGCGAAGGAACAATTTCATAAAGAGTAACAACCGGACCCGGAGTAACGGAAATGTCATCAATTTTAATATCGAAAAGCAAAAGTTTCTCTTTTAATAATTCTGCATTTCTTTTTAATTCTTGTTCCGGAATTTTAATTTCTTCTTGAGTTGATTGTGAAAGTAAATCAATGTGCGGAAATTTATAATCAATCTTTTCATCCCATTGATCCGGTAGTTCGGAATTCTTTTCATCCGTAAGATTTACTTTTTGATTTTTTGGTTCGGCTTTTAAAATCTGCGGATCAGTTAGAATTTTTTCGGAATGAGATTCTGCGACACTTGATGATTCATCTTTCCTGATTATCCGAATTGATGTTTTATGCTCTTCATCATCAGTTTCCGGAGATTTTTCTTTTTCATCATCAGATTTGCCGAATATTTTTCTTCTCTTTTTGGGTTTCACATCTTCAGCCATCGGCTCAATTTTATCGGGTTGTTTGATTCGTATTGTTGTTTCATCTTCGGCTTTTTTCTCATCATCCGAAAGGGCACCAATCATAGCATTTTTCAAATAAAGAAATACTTTCTCAATCTTTAGATCAAAAGCAATAAACAGAATTACAATCATAATTACGAATATTATAATTATTCCGCCAAGAGTTCCAAGCAAACGATGAATTCCTGTTCCAAGAAAATCACCAACTTTCCCCGATAATTCTCCGTAATTATTAAGTAAATTTTGACCTTTTCGCAAAAGTCCAAAAAATGAAGAAAAAATAAATCCCGTTGCAATCAGAAAGTTCGAAAAATTCAGAATGTATTTGTGTTTGCTTTCAGTAAGGATTGAAAAACCCCACAAAAAAATAATAATTGGAAAGACGACTGCACTAAACCCGATTGTTGAGTTAACTAAAAAATCTGATAAATACGCTCCAAAAAGACCAAGCCAGTTTTGAACATTTGCTGCCCTTTGTAAATATTCAACATCAGAAGAAAACACTTTGAATAAGTCAGGCAATCCAATCAGCAAATTTTTATCGGCAGCACTGTATGAAAAAATGCTCAGCATCAACAGAACAGCAAAGACAATCATAAGAAAGCCAGCTAATTTTTGCTTCTTCTCACCTTTGAGTGAAAAGTAGTTTTTTTCTCCTTCGCTTTTTTCTACTTTCTTAGTCATTAACTATCTGTGAAATATTTTTTAAAACGCCATTACTTAATTTAGGTGCAACTTGAAATAAATTTACCTGAGAGCAGAATTCTATATCTTTTCCAAAGCCATTTTCAATTAATAATTTACCATGTTCGGAATTTTTAAGCATTGCTAAAATATTATTTTCGTGTCTTTCATATAACAATAACGACGCTAAACCGGCATCGGTTAGTTCAGGTTGATTTTTGATTTTTGATAATTCGCTGATAATATTTCCAGCACACACAGTATCCTCAATACAAAAAGGTCCACTTGAACCTGAACAAAGAATTTGAATTTCCTCATAATCTTTTACAGCTTCGACAACAGAAGATAGATTTACAAAAGCAGCTGTGAAAAGATTATCAGAGTATTTGGCTTTAACTACAGACTTTGTACCGTTGCTGGTA
This sequence comes from Ignavibacteriales bacterium CG_4_9_14_3_um_filter_34_10, assembly GCA_002790395.1. GTDB lineage: Bacteria > Bacteroidota > Ignavibacteria > Ignavibacteriales > Melioribacteraceae > UM-FILTER-34-10. Next base: position 1,970 of record PFVB01000069.1, read on the forward strand.
TAAAGCACTATTGATTTCCCTTCAACTATTTCTTTTGAATACTCGAAAGGAGAGTTTCCCAAATTAAATCCGTCAATCATTTTTGTATTTCTTTCACCACAGAGTAAGGTCTGTCTGTCCGAAGAATTTCCGGATATTTTCATTGCAAAATCAATTGAGCCAACCGGAATAATTTCACGTGCACCATTACTTAATGCGGTTGCAATAACTGTGGTAGCACGCAAAACATCAATAACAATGGTATTTTTCCCGCTAAAATTTAATTCATCACAATAGGCAGCCGAGAAGAGAACGTGTATTTTCATTTTTTTACAAATGGAAGTGACGTAATTCCTGCAGGGATAATTTTATCACGAATTAAAAAATTAATTTGTGAACCGGGCTTAGCAAAATTAATATCAACATACGCCATTGCTATTGGTTTATTCAATACAGGGCTTGAAGTTCCACTGGTTACTGTTCCGATAATATTTTTATTATTATCGCAAACTGAATATCCGTGACGCGGGAATGCTTTTTCATTTGAAACTAATGCAATAAGTTTTCTTTTCAATCCGTTTTCTTTTACTTTTTGAATTGACTCTTTGCCGATGAAATCATCTTTATTAAGTTTGGTAATCCAGCCAAGTCCTGCTTCCAATGGGTTAGTAGTTTGATCAATATCATTTCCATATAAACAATACCCCATTTCCAAACGGAGACTATCACGTGCACCAAGTCCAATCGGCTGAATATTAAATTTCTTTCCTGCGTCAAAAAGTTTATCCCAAATTTCAATTGCTGTTTTTTCATCAACTTTCAGATAAACTTCATAACCCAGCTCACCTGTATAACCTGTTCTTGAAATCAGAGCATCAACACCTGCAAAGTTCGCAAAAAAGAAATGATAATATTCCAAGTCAATATTTTTATCACAAAGAGCCTGAACTACTTCTTTTGAATTTGGACCTTGAATAGCAAGCAGAGAATAATCATCACTTTCATTGATAATTTCAACATCGAACTTATTGTTTGAATTCATCCAATTAAAATCTTTTTCCAAATTGGAAGCATTTACCACCAGGAAATACTCATCATCTGCAATTTTGTAAACCAGCAAGTCATCAACAATTCCGCCATCGGGATAACACATTGCCGAATACTGTACACGTCCGTTAAATAATTTTGACGCATCATTGATTGTGATATGCTGAACAAAATCCAATGCTTTTGAACCTTTAATTCTTATTTCACCCATGTGCGAAACATCAAACACACCAATGGAATTTCTTACAGCCATATGTTCAGCAATAATAGAATTATACTGCACCGGCATATTAAAACCAGCAAAGTCAACAAGTTTGGCATTAAGTTTTTGATGAACAGAAACAAATTTTGTGTTTTTCATAATAACCTATTTGAATTTTTTAGAATCATTTATAAATTTTTCCAGCCCTATATCTGTAAGTGGATGCTGAAATAATTTCTCGATTACATTAAAAGGAATTGTTGCCACGTCTGCACCCATTAATGCGGCTTCAACAACATGCAAAGGATGACGCACACTTGCAACAAGTACCTGTGTTTCATAATTATAATTTCGGTAAATCTGAATGATTTGACTAATAAGCTGCATTCCGTCGTGACTAATATCATCAAGCCTTCCGACAAATGGACTGATGTACGTAGCACCTGCTTTGGCTGCCAAAAGAGCCTGACTTGCAGAGAAGCATAATGTCACGTTGGTTTTAATTCCGTTATCGGACAAACTTTTTACAGCTCTTATGCCTTCTTTTATTAATGGAACTTTTATAACAATATTCGGATGAATTTTTGCAAGTTCATCGGCTTCTTTCATGATACCGGAATAATCGATAGATAAAACTTCTGCACTGATTGGACCGTCAATAACTTCAACAATTTCTTTGAGCAAATCTTTAAAGTTTTTGCCTTCTTTGGCTACTAAAGAAGGGTTTGTTGTAACCCCATCCACAAAGCCGAAGGCTGAGGCTTCTTTTATTTCTTTTACATTTGCTGTATCGATAAAAAACTTCATTTCTTCCTCCTTTTTATTGTGTCCAAACTTAATAAAAAATTCAAAATTTTTTATGGCGGTTTATAAAAACTGATCGGTTAAATCTTCCATGTTTTTCTTTGCCAAAACGTGAAATTTTTGGACGCTGATTTTCTCATCGGTTTCAAGTGTTAATCTGACAAAATACTTAAACTGTAGTTTAGTCAAAAAAGAAATTCTGCCTTCATTAAAAGTCCCTGCTAAAGACGGATTAACTTTTAATATTAACGAAAAATATTTCCCTTCTGATTTATATCTTTTTATCCAGCCTTCAATTTCATGAAGAACGTTAGATTTTTTAATCAATAAACCCGTTCCATTGCAATAAGTACAGACCTCATGAGTGGATTGCAAAATATTTTCTCTGATCCTTTCACGGGTTATCTGCATTAAACCAAATTCGGTCATAGGAAGCATTGCCGTTTTAGCTCTGTCTTTCTTAAATTCCTTTTTAAGTTCATCATAAATCTTTTTTCTGTTTTTGTCATCTTCAAGATCTATAAAATCGACAACAATCAAACCGCCAATATCGCGAAGTCGAAGCTGACGAACAATTTCCCTCGAAGCTTCCAGATCAGTTTTTAACGAATTTAATTCCTGTTCCTTTTTTGCTGCATATCTGCCGCTATTAACGTCAATGACCCACATTGCTTCTGTATGTTCAATAATTAAATAGCCGCCGCTAGGCAATGGGACACGAATTCCCATAATAGTTTTTATCTGCTCTTCAATCTTAAACTCATCAAATATAGGAGTTGAAGATTTATGCAACTCAACTTTTTCAACCAATTCAGGCTGAATGAACTTAATATAGTCGCGTATTTCTTTGTAAATATTTTTTGAATCAATATATATTTTTGAAATATCCGGAGTAAAATAATCTCTGATTACACTGATTGTCGTACTTAAATCTGTATAAACCATTGATGGCGGTTCTTTTTCTTTGATAGAATCCTGAATATCATTCCATGTATTTACAAGATATTTCAAATCACCTGCCAATAATTTTTCCTCCTGATTTTTGGCAGCAGTTCTTATTATCAGCCCGCAATTTTCAGGCAGAATTTCTTTTGCAATTTTCCTGAGTCTTTTTCTCTCTTTGAAATCACTGATCTTTTTTGATATTCCAACCTTCCCTTCAAAAGGAAGCAGGACACAAAATCTTCCGGGAATAGAAATTGAAGAAGTAACCCGAACTCCTTTATCTTTCACCGGCTCTTTAATTATTTGAACGACAATGTTTTCGCCTTTTTTTACTTTTGAATACTGCGGTTCAGGACTTTTACCCGATTCATTTTTTTCGGGAGTTTTATCAGCCTTCGATTCGTCGTCGTCAAATTCCTCATCAAATATCTCCTTCATATCTTCAAGTTTATTTCCGATATCAGAGAAATGAAGGAATCCGTCGTGCTTCATTCCAATATCGATAAAAGCTGCACGAATGCCGGGCAAAACTCTGGCGACTTTACCAAGATAAATATTTCCGACCATCCTTCTTTTTTCGGGATGATCAACAAAAAAATCTACTAGCTTCCCATCTTCCGTAATAGCAACACGGGTTTGAGATGAGGTTGAATTAATTACAATTTCTTTTTGCATGTTAAACTCAAAATTTATTTTTCGACGCCCAGTTCCCAAAAGTTAATTTTTTCAATAAACAATTTCTGAACGTCAATATTATTCAATAATTTATATTTATTATTCTTAATCTTAAACACATGTTCTTCCAAAAATTCAAAAACTTCTGAAAATTTAGAAAGGCTGAAAATTTTCTCAAGTATCGTTTCAATTCCAACAAAATTTTTAAAGTACCAGACAATATGTTTTTTAATTTTTTGTATTCCAATATCATCGCCGTAGTCTTCCCGGATATATTGAATATGTGCGAGAATTGCCTTGTAAACAGAATCAACATCCGGTTCCCCCGGGTCAAAATTATTTTCCACAATAGAATTATATCGGGAAAAGATAAATGGATTTCCGATCGCACCCCGAGCAATCATCAAATTGTCGGCATTATAATTTTTTTTAACTCTGAAGAGTTCCTGCGGTTCAAATAATGAGCCGTTTGCCACTACAGGAATAGATAAAACATTTTTTGTTTTTTTTACCCATTCCCATTGAGCATCAACATCGTATTTATCAGCTCTTGTTCTGCAATGAATCACTATATAATCAGCACCATTCTCCTCTGCAATTTTCGCATTTTCCAGAATGTTGACATTATTTTTATCTTTTCCTAATCTAAACTTTACAGAGATTGGAGTTTTTTTGGAAGAAAGTTTCATCCTCTTGATAATTTGAGCCAATAAATTTGGGCTTTCCAATAAACTTGCTCCAAATGAATTTTTGGTCACTTTCGAAACAGAACAACCACTGTTTAAGTCAATTACATCGGGATTGAATTTTTCTATTTCAGAAACCGCTTCACCGATAATATCCGGATCATTTCCTAATATTTGGACACCAATTGGTTTTTCCTGCCTGGAAAAAGAAAGATACCGCAATGTTTCGAAATTATTTTTCAGAACACCCTCAGCACTTACCATTTGGGTAAATGTTAACCCTACTCCAAAATCCTTTGCGATCTTTCTGAAAGATTTATCAGAAATATCCGCCATTGGAGCTAAAATTAATTTATTACCGAGGTCAAATTCTCCAATTTTCAAATGCCATCCTAAATACAAAATGAGGCTGAAAAAATCAGCCTCTGAAGTAATTAAATATTTTCCTCGGCTGATTCATCTTTCTCAGTCATTGTAGCTTTACGGGAAAGACTCATTTTGCCGTTTTCTATTTTTATTAATTTTACTTTAATTATCTCTCCTACTTTCAATACGTCTTTCACTTCTTTAACTCGTTTCGTATCGATTTGTGAGATATGAAGAAGTCCCTGCTGTCCAGGCATAAATTCAACAAATGCCCCAAAATCAGCAATCTTAACAACTTTGCCTGTATAAATTTTACCCATTTCCGGTTCAGCAACAAGATTTCTGATATATTCTTTTGCAAGTTTGGCATTTTCAATACTGCTTCCGGCAATGCTGATTCTACCATCCTCTTCGATAAAAATTTCAACACCAAATTCTTTCTGCATACCTTGAATTGTCTTTCCACCCGAACCGATAACCATACCTATTTTTTCAGGTCTGACTTGGGTGAAAATTAACGATGGAGCGTATTTTGAAATTTCTTCTTTTGGCTGAGAAATTGCATCATTCATGATTTTCAAAATATGAAGTCTGCCTGTTTTTGCTTGCGCTAAAGCATTCTGCATAATTTCATAAGAGATTCCCTGAATTTTAATATCCATCTGGAATCCTGTAATTCCATTTTCCGAACCGGCAACTTTAAAATCCATATCGCCTAAATGGTCTTCATTACCAAGAATATCGGTAAGAATTGAATATTGCTCACCTTCTTTTACAAGTCCCATCGCAATACCGGCAATAGCAGTTTTCACAGGAACGCCACCTTCCATCAAGGCTAATGAACCGGCACAAACTGTAGCCATTGATGAAGAGCCGTTTGATTCAAGAATATCACTGTTGAGCCGAATGATGTAAGGAAATTCCTCTTCTTTAGGCACAATATTTTTCAGTGATCGCTCAGCAAGATTCCCATGACCAATTTCACGTCTACCTGTTCCACTGTATCTTCCTGTTTCACCGACACTGAATGGCGGGAAATTATAATGTAACAAGAAACGTTTTTTATATTCTTCCTGCAATCCATCAATTATTTGTTCATCACCTTTACTGCCAAGTGTCAAAGTAGTTAAACTCTGAGTTTCACCTCGTGTAAATAAGGCTGAAGCATGTGTGCGAGGAAGAATACCAAGTTCTACCGTGATAGGTCGGACTTCAGTTAATCCTCTTCCGTCCAATCTTTTTCCTTCGGATAAAATTCTTTTTCTCATACATTCTTTTTCGATATCATGGCAAATTGCCTTGATCACTTTTTCCTGCTCAGGATATTTTTCAGCAAGTTGAGTAAGAACTTCATTAACAAGCTCTTCATTCTTGTTCGCTCTCTCTTCTTTTGCGAGAACGGTGGAAACAAGTTCGGCAAATTTTGAATATGCAAGTTCATTTACATCTTTGAGTAAATTTTCATCAATGTTATCGGCTGTAACCTGCATCTTTGGTTTGCCGCATTCAGCTTTTAATTCATTAATGATGACAATAATTTTCTTGATTTCGGCATGAGCGAATTTCAAAGCCTCAAGCAGTTCATCTTCGCTAACTTCTTTTGCATCGCCTTCTACCATCATAATTGAAGATTCCGTACCTGCAACAACTAACTCCATATCGCCTTCTTCAATCTGCTTATGAGTTGGATTTAAAATAAACTCACCATTTATTCTGCTGACCCTTACTTCTCCAATCGGTTCTGCAAACGGAATATCAGAAATTGCCAAAGCTGCAGAGGCTCCAACCGCACCAATAACATCAGCATCATTATCTCCATCATAGCTATAAACAAATGCAGCAACTTGCGTATCATTTTTGAAATTATCAGGGAATAGTGGTCTGATAGGGCGGTCAATTAATCTTCCGCTCAAAATTTCTTTTTCTGTTGGCTTTCCTTCACGTTTGAAAAATCCACCGGGAATTTTACCGGCAGCAAAAGACTTTTCTCGATATTCGACTGAAAGCGGGAAATAATCCAAACCTTCCTGAGCCTGTTTTGATGCGGTCACTGTAACCAAAACCATCGTCTCACCATAACTAACCATTACTGCACCGTTAGCTTGTTTTGCAAATCTTCCGGTTTCTATTCTTAATTTATTATTCCCAATTTCTATTTCTTTTGAATAAATCATTTATTTTAATCCTTATTTTCTTAAGTTAAGTTCTTTAATTATTGAACGGTATCTTTCAATATCTTTTTTAGCAAGATATTCTAGCAAACGTCTTCTTTTACCAACAAGCATAAGTAAGCCGCGGCGTGAAGCGTGGTCTTTTTTATTCACTTCAAAGTGACCTGTAAGCTTGTTAATTCTTTCTGTTATCAGCGCAACCTGGACTTCTGCTTTACCGCTGTCCTTTTCGCTGCTTCCAAATTTTTTAATTATTTCAAGTTTTTCATCTTTTGAAAGATTCATTTGTTACTCCTTTTTTGTTTTTTCGATTGAACTCCAGAATTCCCGGAGTTAATTAATTAATACACTAATTGTTTGTATTGCTTTCTTTTTATCACGTTCAATTTGATAGATAAGTTCCTCCTTTGAAGAAAATTTTTTCTCATCTCTTAAACGCTCTATAAAACTAATTTTCATTTCTTCACCGTAAATATCAGCATTAAAGTCAAAAATATGAACCTCGAAAACAAGTTTGCCTTTTTCTTCAAATGTCGGGCGAAATCCAATATTCATAATTCCGAAATATTCAACACCATTAATTAAGCATCGGACTACATAAACTCCGCCTTGTGGCATAAGTTTTTCCTGACTTTCTGGCTGAATGTTAGCTGTCGGGAAACCGAGTATTCTGCCTCGTGTTGAACCATGGATTACTTTTCCGTTAAAACTATATTCACGGGCTAAAAACTTATTTGTTTTTTTTATATCACCACTGATCAACGAATTTCTGATTTTTGTACTGCTTATAACTTCATCATTACAAAATACGGGTTCAACAACTTCAACTTCAAAATTATACTTTAAGGACAATTCCTTTAACTTACTCTCATCACCGCTTCGATCTTTTCCAAATTTATGATCATGCCCGATTACAAAGACTCCCATATTTAATTTTTGGACCAAAAAATCTTCAACAAAATTGTCGGATGATTGCTGCGAAAATTCTTTTGTAAAATTGATAATATAAAGATAGTCAGATTTACAATCGGATAGGATTTCTGTTTTTTCATTCTTCAAAGTCAAAAGCAAAACCTGATTATTGTCCTGCAAAACACTTCTTGGATGAGGATCAAAAGTGATGACTATGCTTTGATAATCTTTTTGTTTTGCAACTGAAACAACTTTTTCAAAAAGTTTTTTATGACCAAGATGAACCCCGTCAAAAGTGCCAATTGTTACCACTGCTTTTTTATCTGTATTTATTTCTTCCAAACTATGAACGACTTTCATACATCAAGTCTTCCCTGTATTGGCTTTGATTAAATCCATAAATTCAAAAACAGAAAAAGCATCCGCAACATCATATTCACCTATATTTGTTCTTCTCAATTCACTTAAATACGCACCGCAACCAATCTCTCTTCCAAAATCATTTGCAATCGAACGGATATAGGTGCCCTTCGAACAAATAATCTTAAAGTGAATTACCGGCAATTCAATTTTATTAATCTCAAAACTTATAATATTTATCTTTCGAGGTTCGCGAGTAATAACCTTTCCTTGTCTTGCAAAATGATAAAGCGGCTTTCCTTTGTGTTTAATTGCACTAAACATCGGTGGGATTTGGTCAATCTCGCCCAGAAATTTTTGTCTTACATTTTCAATTTGTTCGAGTGTAACATCAGAATAATCATATTCCTCAATAAATTCAGTCTCTGTATCCATCGATAAAGTAACTTTGCCTAAAGTAAAATGCCCCTTGTAAGTTTTATGCAAGTCCTGAAAAGTTGTAACTTCTTTTGTTTTTTTTCCTGTACAAACAATCAGCAAACCGGTTGCGAATGGATCAAGCGTTCCTGCGTGACCAACCTTTTTGATTTTTGTTAACTTTTTAATTTTATCTACAACACCAAAGGAAGTCTGACGGAAAACTTTGTCAATCAAAATAACTTCGCCTTCTTCCAAATTTTGAAGTGTAAAATCAGTTGTTGTTTTCGTTATCATTTTTATGGATTTCTTTGAATAATTTTTCTATTTTCTCCACATAATCAAGAGTTTCATCAAGGAAAAAATCAAGTTCGGGAATATGGCGAAGGTAATTAACCCTGCCTGCGAGCATCATCCGGATCGTCGCTTTCATTTCTTTCAGTTTTGTTAAAGTTTTTTCACGTTTTTCTTTTTCATAAATCGAAAAATATATTTTTGCATTACGTAAATCAGGCGTGATCTTAACATTGGTAATTGTCAAAAACCCGATATCCGGATTGTTAATTTCGTGTAAAAATATAAGGCTTAATTCATCCTTTATCAAAGCAGAAATTTTATCCAGCCTGATAGACATATTAATTACTCAATTTCTTTTTGGTTTCAATAATTTTATATGCTTCAATTATATCACCAACTTTTATATCGTTAAAGTTTGCTATATTCAGTCCGCATTCATAACCGGCATCAACTTCGCGAACATCATCTTTGAATCTTTTCAGTGAAGCAAGATTGCCTTCATAAATCACGATTCCATCTCTGATCAATCTTATTTTATCCTGTCTTGTAATCTTCCCGCTTTGAACATAACAACCGGCTATTGTGCCTACTTTCGGTACCTTGAATGTTTCTCTAATTTCAATATTGGCAACCTGTTCCTCTGATAGAACTGGACTCAGCATTCCTTCAAGAGCAGATTTCACTTCATTAATAGCATCATAAATAACATTGTAAAGTCTGATATCAATTTTTTCGGTTTCGGATAATTTTCTTGCATTTGCATTTGGTCTTACATGAAAACCAATAATAATGGCATTTGAAGCCGATGCCAATAAAATATCGCCTTCATTAATAGCACCTACAGCCTTGTGAATTACATTAACAGAAATTTCTTTATTCGATAATTTCATCAATGAATCAGAAAGCGCTTCCACCGAACCATCAACATCACCTTTAACAATTATCGGTAGTTCTTTCACTCCGCCACTGCTAATTTGCTGCGCAATTTGATCAAGCGTAATTAATCTGACCTGCCTATTATCCTGCTCACGTTTGATCTGCATTCGTTTAATCGAAATATCCCTTGCCTCTCTCTCAGAATCCATAACAACAAAAGAATCACCTGCTTGAGGTGAACCCTCAAAACCACTGACAACAACCGGAGTGGCAGGTTCGGCTAAATTCATTTTGTTATTTCTTTCATCAAACATTGCTCTTACTCTTCCATGGCAAATGCCGGCAACAAAAGGATCTCCAATCTTTAAAGTTCCTTTTTCAACAAGAATGGTAGCCATAATTCCTCTGCCTTGTTCCATCTTGGTTTCAATTATCGTTCCCCTTGCATTTCTGTCCGGATTAGATTTCAGATCAAGTATTTCAGCTTCAAGCAAAACCTTTTCAAGCAGCAAATCAATATTAATTCCTTTTTTGGCAGATATTTCAACGCATTGATATTTACCGCCCCAATCTTCCACCAGTACATTTCTATCGGCTAACTGTTGTTTGATTTTTTCTATGTTAGTATTAGGTTTGTCAATTTTATTAATCGCAACAATAATTGGAACACTTGCAGCTAAAGCATGATTTATTGCTTCTACAGTTTGAGGCATTACCGCATCATCAGCGGCTACAATTAAAATAACAATATCAGTTATCTTTGCACCTCTTGCACGCATTGCCGTAAAAGCCTCGTGACCCGGAGTATCAAGAAATGTGATAAGTTTTCCGCTTCCTAATTCAACCTGATAAGCACCGATATGCTGTGTAATTCCACCACTTTCTCCAGCCACAACGTTTGCTTTTCTTATGTAATCAAGCAAAGAAGTTTTTCCATGGTCAACGTGACCCATGATTGTTACAACCGGTGGTCTTGATGATAAATCTTCGGGCTCATCTTCAAAATCTTCAATAGAATCAACATTAAACTCTGTTTCAACTTCCACCTGAAAACCAAATTCATCTGCAACCAAAGTTAACGTTTCAACATCAAGCCTTTGATTAATTGAAACCATTAATCCCAAGCCGATACATTTTTGAATTACTTCAGAAACAGGCACACCCATCAAATTTGCAATCTCATTGACAGCCATGTACTCGGTGATTTTTAATTTTGCTTTATCAATTTCAATCTGTTCCTGGATCTTTTCCTGCTGTTCCAATTTTTGCTGTTTCTTTTTCTTTCGCAAAGCAGCACGGTCAGAAAGAACAGTTTCTTCCATACTAATTATCGTCCTTTTGATAGCCGCTTCAACTTCACGCTTGTCAACTTCCTGTTTTTTTAGTTTCTTTAATTTTTTTGCCTTTACTTGTTCTTCAACGGAACTATCAGCTTTCTTTTTGGCTTTTAATTTCTTTTTCTTCTTAAGTTTTTCTTCCTCAGATAAAACTTCACCCGTACTTTTAGCTGTTTCCCCTGCAGTTTTTACTGTGTCTTTCGGTCTTTCTGCTTCTTGTTTTGATTGTTGTTTCGGCTGCTCAGGTTTCGCATCTGTGTGTGTTTTCTTTTTTCTTCCCAATTCAATTTTACCAACAATTTTTAAGCCCTTTTTCTTTTCTTCAATTTCAATTTCAGCTTTCGTCTTAAACGAAGTTATTTTTTCATCTATATCAGCCTCAGGGTTATCTTCTTGAACTACTTGTTGTTGGGCATGCTCCTCTGTTTCAATAACTTCCGGATTAGTTTCGGGTTCGGGTTTATTTTCTGCAACAATTTGACTCTCGGTTTTTTCTTCATCCGGAATTTCTTCGATAGGTTCTTTCTCAGGCAAAGTTGTTTCTTCAACAATCTGCTCAACCGTTTGCGTTTCAGTCATCGGTTCAACTACTTCTTCGGATTTTGCAACGATAATTTCAGACTCGTTTTTCCGTTCTTCTTCTTCTGCCCTGTCACTTTTCTTTTTCTGATAATCAGTAATTTTCTTATGGTGAATCTCCGCTCGTTCAATATCTTTTTTGAAGTGAGCTTGAATATCTGCCATCATTGCATCATTAACAATTGAATTGAGGTTTTTTACAGTATGACCTTTTTGGACCAAAAATTCAATTAATGTATCACTGGAAACGTTACATTCAAGAGCTACTTTATGGATTCTAACTTTTTTTTCTTTTCCGGATTCGGACATAAAAATTCCTATTTAAATTCTATTCTTCTTCTTCAAATTGATTTTTAATTGTATCTATAATAAAATCAGCTTTTTCTTTATCTACTCCTTCGATTTTGATTAATTCATCAACCCCGGCACTCAAAACTTCAACTGCAGTATCATATCGGTTATTAATAAGCAAGTCAACCACATCTGTTCCAAGTTCTTCTCTTAATTCTACCAATTCAATATCATCTTCATATTCCTCAAATGATTTTTCTTCGCGTAGAACTTCTATTTCAAAACCGGTTAGTTTATTTGCAAGACGAATATTAACACCGTTTCTACCAACAATTGTTGCAATTTGATCGCTAGCAGCCGTAACGGTGCAATGTTTTGCTTCTTCATCAATATCAATTTGTTTTAGTTTAGCCGGAGCCAAAGCTCTTTGAATAAATACAACAGAATCAGGCGAATAATTAATAACATCAATATTTTCATTGTTCAATTCACGTACAATTGCATGAATCCTGACTCCTTTCATACCAACACAGGCACCAACAGCATCAATTCTCGGATCTTTCGATGTAACAGCTACTTTTGCTCTTTCTCCAGGCTCTCTTGTTATTTTAATAATCTCAATAATGCCATCGTAAATTTCAGGGATCTCAATCTCAAATAATCTTCGCAGAAACAAATTATCAGCTCTGGAAATTGTAACAACCGGAGGTCCGTTTTTGGGTCGTGTTACACTTTTAACAACAGCACGTAAAGTTTCACCTTTTCTATATTTTTCTTTTGGTATTTGTTCGGCACGAGTAAGAACCAACTCATTTTTACTATGATTGATCAGAACATCATTTTTCCTTACCTGATAAATATCCCCGACAATAATTTCACCAATAAGATCATTGTAATAATTATATACAAGTTCCTTTTCGATATCTCTGATTTTCTGATTCAAACTTTGTCTGGCGACACTTATAAGTCGTCTTCCAAATGATTCAAGCGGCAGTTTTTCTACATAGTCTTCGCCAACTTCAAGTTCATCTTCATTCCCTTTTTCGTTCACTTCATCTATGCTGATTTCGAGTTCGGGATTTTCAACTGTTTCGACTATTGTCCTTTCAAGAAATATTTCGATATCACCTCTATCCATATTGACAACAACACTATGTTTAGCTTCCTGTCCAAATTTTTTCTTAACCATTATACCAAATATTTCTTCGATAATATTTGCAAGCATATCTTTATCAATGCTTTTTTCACGAACCATCTGCGAGAACGATTCGACTATTTCAGTATTCATTATTTTCCTCCAATCAAAAACTTATTAAAACTTTCGCCGAGATAATCTCGTTGAATTCAATTTCGGTATTTGTGTTATTAAATTCGAAAACCAATTTTTCATTATCCAGTTTCACTAATTTCCCTTTGATTCTCTTATCCTCCGAATTTTGCTTAAAACCTATCTCAAAATTCCTTCCGATATTTTTAGGGAACTGCCACAAAAATTTAAGAGGTCTATCAACTCCGGGAGATGAAACATCTAACCTATAATCCTTGAAATTGAATTTCTCGTTATCCAAAAACTCCAAGATTTTCCTTGATACATCTGCACAATCATTTGCTGAAACAGGCTTTTCGGAATCGATAAAAACTTCAAAAACAGGCTTAAACAGGCTTCCTCGAATAATTAATTCAAACAAATGGAATCCACTTTGTTCAATTATCCGATTAAATTCTGACTCAATATTTTCTTTCATAATACTCATAAATAAAAAACGCCCTTTAAGGGCGGAAAATGATGAGCAAAATTATATATTAAATAGCTAAATAGCAAATAATTCGCTTAGGATAAGGGTTTTTTATTTGATGCCCGAGCAATAAATTTTTTATATACAAATATCAGCAATTTACTTCATTCAGATGTTAAATTACCTCAAGAGCATCTCTAAAAACAGCATTTTGTAAATCAACTGGCTGACTTCAGAAGAAGTTTGTTTATCCAGAAGGTTATTTGTTGTTTTTACTTATTTATTTTCTTGAGTTCTCGTTTTATTAAATTATCTAAATCATTATCGCTCAACAGATCATGCTTCTGTTTATGCAGAAGCATATCCGAGCTGAATAGCACGGAAAATATTGTAGATTAAGTTCATCAAACCCACAACAGCCGTAGCTCGTTTGATACCAATGGTTCGGATAAACGAACCGTGCATACTGTTCTCTATGAATCCGAAAATATGTTCCACTTGAGCTCTTGTTTTTGATTTGTGATGATTGCTTTCTTTTTGTTCTAAGCGAAGTGATTCGTCAAATAATCCTTTTGCTTGTTTGTGTTTGTATTTTCCGTGGATCATTTAATTTCTTTTATTTATTACTATCGTAAAAATACAACTTTACGATTTATCTTCCTTCCTTCTTTTTACTTTTTATTAACTCTT
>PFVB01000069.1:16392-20501 GCA_002790395.1 Ignavibacteriales bacterium CG_4_9_14_3_um_filter_34_10
ATAAAAAAGACCAATTAGGCTTAATAAAAATATCGAATGTTATTCTGAGAAGTAAAAAAAACTTAAGATTTTTATTTTTTATTTTAACTCCAAAAATTGTATTTTGAAGAAAAAATTCGGAGAAATTATGTTTCCTGCCAAAACCTACATTAACAGAAGGGAAGAATTAAGAAAAAAAATTAAAAACGGAATTATTTTATTGCCCGGGAACACCGAAACAGCCATAAATTACCCCTCAAATACATATTACTTCAGACAGGACAGTTCTTTCCTATATTATTTGGGAATTGACAAACCAAATCTTGCAGGTGTAATTGATGTTGATGACAATCAGGATATTCTCTTCGGAAATGACAGAGAAATTGATGATATTGTTTGGATGGGAACTGAAGAATCAATCGCAGATTCAGCAAGAAAAGTTGGTGTGGACTCCGTCAAAAGTTTTGATAAACTGATGGTCATTTTATCTGAAGCAATAGCAAAGGGGAAAAAAATTCATTTCCTTCCGCAATATCGGGCTGAAAATTCACTTCTAATTTCAACGCTGACAGGAATTAATCCCTTTGAAATTAATAAACAAGTTTCTGAAGATTTAATCCGTGCCGTAATTTCTCAACGTATTATTAAATCCGATGAGGAAGTGAATGAAATTGAGAAAGCACTGAATGTCAGTTATGAAATGAATACAATCGCAATGAAATTCACAAAGCCGGGAATGATGGAAAAAGAAATTTATGGACTTATTCAGGGAATTGTTTTGGGTGCATCTGCCGGAAATTCATTTCAGCCAATATTTTCAGTGCACGGCGAAACTCTCCACAATCATTCTTACAATAATATTATGGAATCCGGAAAGCTTGCTGTGCTTGATTCTGGTGCAGAATCGGAACTTCATTATGCAAGTGATATTACAAGAACTTTTCCAGTGAATGGAAAATTTTCAGAACAACAAAAAAACATTTATAATGTTGTCCTTAATGCTCAATTGAAAGCAATTGAAATGATGAAACCCGGTATTCCTTACAAAGAAGTTCATCTGAATGCTGCCAAAGAAATTACAATCGGTTTGCAGTCGGTTGGATTAATGAAAGGAAATGTTGATGAATCAGTTGCGAATGGCGCTCATGCTTTGTTTTTTCCGCACGGACTTGGACACCTGCTTGGGCTTGACGTTCATGATTTGGAAGGACTTGGTGAAAATTTTATAGGTTATGACAAAAATGTAAAGCGAAGCGAGCAATTCGGACTTGGATATTTACGTTTTGCAAAACCGCTTGAAACCGGGCATGTAATTACTGTCGAGCCGGGAATTTATTTCATTCCTCAACTGATTGATATGTGGAAAAGTGAGAAAAAATTTGAATCGTTTATCGACTATGCTGAAGTTTCAAAATATCTTGATTTTGGTGGAATACGAATTGAAGATGATGTGCTGATTACTGATACTGGTCACCGCGTGCTTGGACAACCTATTCCAAAAACTATTGAAGAAGTTGAAACTGTTTTTCTGACAAATAAACCAAATGAAATAAAATGAAAAATATTGAACTGTTCAGAAATTCATTAAAAAAATTTCTGCCTGAAGAAAGAATTATTACCGATGAATTCAGAAGACTTGCCTATGGAACAGACGCAAGTTTTTACAGACTGATTCCTGAAATTGTTTTAATTGCTGAAAACGAAAATGATGTAATCAAAATTATTAAATCGAGCAATGAATTCCATGTCCCGATTACATTTCGCGCTGCCGGAACAAGTCTTTCGGGACAGGCAGTAACCGATTCTGTTCTCGTTGTCATTTCCCGCTCATGGAAAAATTACTCAATTGCGGAAGATGCTGCTTTTATTGATTTGCAGCCTTCAGTTGTTGGTGCATTTGCAAATCTTTATCTTAAAAAACATTCAAAAAAAATTGGACCCGATCCTGCTTCAATTAATTCTGCAATGATTGGCGGAATTGCCGCAAACAACGCAAGCGGAATGTGCTGCGGTACGGCACAAAACAGTTACAACACACTGAAAGGAATGCGGATAATTTTCAGTGACGGATTTGTGCTTGATACCCGTGACAAAAAAAGCATTTCAGAATTCATTTTCAAAAAGAAAGATTTGGTTGACAAAATTGAAATGCTCTCTTCTTCGGTAAAAGACAATTCTGAACTTGCTGACAGAATCCGTGCAAAGTTTAAAATGAAAAACACAACGGGATACAGCATCAATTCACTTGTTGATTTTTCTGACCCGATTGACATTATCCAACATTTGATGATTGGCAGCGAAGGAACGCTTGGCTTTATTTCAGAAATCCGATATGAAACAATTTATGAATCTCCTTTTAAAGCATCGGCTCTGATGATTTTTGACAGCATTCATTCTGCCTGCAAAGCCGTTCCCGTAATAAAGAAAAATAAAGTTGATGCAGTTGAACTGATGGACAGAGCTGCACTTCATTCTGTTGAGAATAAAAAAGGAATGCCGGAATATCTGAAAACATTGCCCGAGACTGCTGCTGCACTTTTGGTTGAAACTTCCGGAAAAGATATTCAGCAGCTCGAAGATTTCGTCAGTTCAATCTGCGAAGGATTAAAAGATTTCGTTTTTTTGGTTCCGTTAAATTTCACTTCTGTTAAAAATGAATATGAAACATTTTGGAAAATTCGCAAAGGTTTGTTCCCTTCCGTTGGTGCAATGCGTGAAGCAGGAACTACAGTTATAATTGAAGATGTTTGTTTTCCATTGATTAAACTTGCCGATGCTGCAATTGACTTGCAAAGACTTTTCAGAAAATATAATTATAACGAAGCAATAATTTTCGGACATGCACTTGAAGGAAATTTGCACTTTGTTTTCAATCAGGATTTTAATACTGAAAAGGAAGTCAGCAGATACAAAGCATTCATGGATGAACTGGTAAAATTAGTTGTAAATAAATATGACGGTTCACTGAAAGCAGAACACGGAACCGGCAGAAATATGGCTCCTTTCGTTGAGTATGAATGGGGCAATCAGGCTTACAGAATAATGCAGGAAATCAAAAATATTTTTGACCCAAAAAATCTCTTGAATCCCGGGGTTTTATTAAATACCGACAAAAACATT
Organism: Ignavibacteriales bacterium CG_4_9_14_3_um_filter_34_10; assembly: GCA_002790395.1. Taxonomy (GTDB): domain Bacteria; phylum Bacteroidota; class Ignavibacteria; order Ignavibacteriales; family Melioribacteraceae; genus UM-FILTER-34-10. The sequence goes on from PFVB01000069.1 coordinate 19,492, forward strand.
CATGTAAAAAATCTCAAACCAATGCCTGCTGCAAATGAAATTGTTGATAAATGTATCGAGTGCGGATTCTGTGAAATTAATTGTCCTTCAAAAGATTTGACATTAACACCAAGACAGCGAATTGTAACATTGCGGGAAATTTCACGGCTGAAATCAACAGGTGAAAATAATGCAAAACTAAATACATTTATTGAGCAGTATAATTATTTCGGAAATCAAACATGTGCAACAGACGGACTTTGCCAACTTGCCTGTCCGGTTGATATAAATACAGGTACAATGATAAAGGAAATCCGAAGTGAAAAGATTAGTAAAACTGCTGACAGCGTCGCTTCACTGATTGCAGACAATATGGATATAGTCACTGATGCAATGCGGAAAGTGTTATCTGCAGTAAACTTTTTCCATAAAATTCTGGGCAGCAAAACAATGCAGTTTCTTTCTGATTTGTTCAGAAAAATCAGCTTCGGAAAAATCCCAAGATGGAATAAGTTTTTCCCCACTGCTGCCGATAAAATCCTGTTGGACTCAAATAAAGTTTCCGAACTTAAAGTTGTTTATTTCCCAAGTTGTATTGCCCGCTCGATGGGTGTTACAGTTAATAGTGATACTGATAAATCACTAACAACTGTAACAATAAATCTTCTAAAAAAAGCCGGCTATGAAATTATTTTCCCGGAAAACTTAAATAAACTTTGCTGCGGAATGCCTTTTGCAAGCAAAGGCTTTGTCAAACAGGGAAATCAAAAATCCGTCGAATTGTTGTCTGCATTAATCAAAGCTTCCGACGAAGGCAAATATCCGATTCTGTTTGACACAAGTCCATGTTTGCAAAGAATAAAAGAATTTATCGAAAAGAAAAACAAACCTTTTTATAACGCATTGAAAATTTACGAACCTGTTGAATTCATTTTGGATTTTGTGATTGACAAACTTGACATTGAAAAGAAAAATGAGCCGATTGCTTTGCATATTACATGCAGTTCGAGAAAAATGAATCTTGAAGAAAA
>PFVB01000087.1 GCA_002790395.1 Ignavibacteriales bacterium CG_4_9_14_3_um_filter_34_10
CAATCGGAGGATGATTTACAAAAATTATAATTGAATCAATATCGTTATTATTTTTTGTTTCAGAATCATCTGCCACACTTAGTATTATTTTATAAGCCCCGGGTTTTGGATAAGAATGTGAAGCAGAAATACCGATTATTTCATATCCATCTCCAAAATCCCATTTGTAACTGATTATTCTTCCGTCTTTATCAAAAGATTTTCTTGCATCAACAAAAAACAATTCATTAACTGCAACAAATTTATTTTCACCTGCATCAGCTATTGGCTGCGAATTGATAATCACTTCAACTGTTTCGGTAGCAACTGAATTGGATGCACTTGAATTGTCTTTTACTTTGAGTTGCACAATATATTTTCCTGGATTTACGAAGTGCCTGTTGATTTTATCTCCTTCCATTTTTCCAAGTTTGCCAAAATCCCATTCGTATAAAATTATTTCTCCGTCTAAATCATAACTCCCGGAAGCATTAAAAATCAAATCTTCTCCAACAGCACCGATTATTTTTTTTGTTGTATTAATGATTGGTTTTGAATTTACAGTGACAATTAATGAGTCCTCAGATGAATTACATGATGAATTAAAATTATCAGTTACAGTCAAAATCACCAGAAATGTTCCCGAAGTAGAATAAATATGATTTGCCCGTTTTTCATTTGAAAAATAACCATCGTCGAAATTCCAATTGTAATTTATTATCTTGCCGTCATAATCAACCGAATTTCCGGCATCAAAATATACATTTTCTCCTTCACCAACTATCATATCGTTGCCTGCTTTGGCAATTGGTGGTCTGTTTACAACAACATTAAATAATTCCACTTTTCCTCTTGTAACAGCGTACGAATTATCTTCTGCTAAAACTTTAATTTGAAAAACGCCGGCACTTGGAAAGTTAAGATTAAATTTTGATTGGTCACTTATTTTATTTTCTCCAATGTAAGAACTGAAAATTATTAAATCACCATCATTATCCTTGCTTGATGTTAAATCAATTTCAACATTATTGCAGTCAATATTATTTGCCCGGAAATTTATATAAGGCAAAGAATTTTCTACTTTTTCTTCCCAGTTCATCAATATTGGAATGGGGTTTCCGTATGTATCAGTAATTCTGAAATTAACATCATTGTAATCAAAACTAAGCGGGCCATAATTGAAGCCACACCATCTTTCTTTTTCAAATTCATTCAAAGAAAAAGTTGTTTTTGACCATCCGCTTGAATTGCTTTCCTGCAATGGAACCTCATCCCGCAAAAAAGTACTTACAGAAAATTTTGTTTTATCAAAATCAAATGTATGAAATATCAGTCTGTCAATATTATTATTTGGAAAAAATCTCAGTGTGTTTTTTCTTTTTGTCGGGATTAATCTGATCGACGGTTGATATGAATAAATGGATGAACCAATAATATCAATATTTTGCTCAGAAGAAGAACTTAAAAACACTTGAAAAATATTTGCATCGTTTCCTTCCAATCCTTCAACAAGTAGGGTATAATATTCATTATCACTGCTTTCTTTTGCAATCGAAAAAAAAGTAATCCATGAATCATCATATTCAGGCTCATTTGAAGTGATGATTGATTTAAACAGTGTATTGGAAAAAAAATCCTCTTCTTTATATTCTCCTTTATAAAAACCGAACTGAAATCTGGAATCAAATATTCCAAATTTTGCGTCGTTGCTTCCGTTAGCATCTGCATCAAATATTCTTAATGAAATATTACCCTGATATTCTGCCGGAACAGTAAAGTTAATTGCTTGTATTTTATTGTCATCTCCGTCATCGGGATTACCTTGGCTTCCATAGGTAACAAATTTAATTGTGTTCTGTGCAAAACTCACAGAGAGGCAAAGAAATAACAGAAAGAGTGATTTCATTATCTTCCTCATCTACTTAAATCATACAAAAATTTATTTGAAAAATAATCTTCGAGTTCCACCGAAATAATATTTAAATATTGTGAGTCAATTACTTCAAGTTCGTACCAGCCGGAATCTTCATTCAATCTTGCAAAATCTTTTTGTGTTTTATCGTTAATAGAATAAACAACTGAAGCAAATTTCTTTAGCTGAGAATCATCGTAAGCTTTAATCTTGATTAATGCAGTTTTGTTTTTTCCTTTTGGTTTAATTATTATCTTATCGATTAATAGTGGTGGTATGTTATCAAAGAAAATAGATTCCTTCCGGATAGTCTGATTGCCGGCTTCATCTTCGGCTTTGAATTCAAAAATATTTAATCCTTGCTTTAATAAAGTTTCATATCTGAAAGTAGAATCATCTGCTAAAAGAACTTGCTCATTATTTATTGAGAATAAATTAGCGTCAGACTTGCCAGTAAATAAAAAATTAGGTGAATTGACATTTTTACTAAAATCATCAAATTGAATTCCGGGAGGTTGAGTATCCAATATTACTTCAAAGTAAAATTTATTGCTTAATCCTGTTTGAGTTGTAATAACAAGATCAAATTTTGATACGCTGCTTTCTGATTCAAGTGTAATTGAAAAATAACCTGTTGAATCAGCATACGCTTGCGAATTTGTTCCTGTTACAGCATTGATCAAATTTATATTTGCAAAAGGTATTGTACGAAGATTAAGTTTATAAAATTTTGAATTGGTAATAATTGTGCCTTCAGCAAATTCACTATCTGTAGTATAATTAATAAGTTTTAACTGATTATCAGTTTCATGAAAAATAACCCGCTTCACCACCGACACTTCTGATTTCAAATTTTCTGACACAATCTTGACTAAATTTTTACCTTCATTGAGGTTTCTTACAACATTAAAACTTCCGTCAGAGGCAACATCAACTGATTTTCCGTTAATTGTTAAATTGCTGCCAGATAAAGTTTTTCCACTGAGGGTATATTGACTTTGATTTGTAAAAATAATGTCCTTTGCATCATTTAATAAAATAAATGGTTTACCGCTTCCACCAACCGCAGCAAAAGCAAATGTTTCTGAGAAATTTCCCGGTAATCCTTTTTCATCTAAAGAACATACATGCCAGTAATATATGCCGGGTTCTCTCAGATTAATTTTTGTTTGCTCATCTGAAATGTTTTTAACAAGATTTATAACAGACTTGAATTCAAGATCCTTTGCAATTTCAAGCCAGTATGATTTTGCACTTGTATTTTTAATCCAACCAAAACTTATATTTAATTCATTAGTTAAACTCAAATTAGGTGGTGAGGATAAAACCGGTGGCTGAATCAAATCGATTGGCTGTGAAGGAACACCTCCATCGGGAATGACTGAGCCTTGATTTTTGCCTACAATTATATTTTGATTCTTTGCTTCAAGTTCTATTTCACCATTATAGTTGGCAAGTTTAGTATCACTCTTTCCTTTTTCAACCCAAAAATATTTTGAATTGATTTTTGTTTTCACACCGGGGATATCAACAACAAATTTTTTTCTTGGAGAATTTTGAAGCAATGCATAAGCATCCCCTTTTTCCAATTTCACTTTTGAGTTTGATTTCTTTGTAAGCGGGTCATATCGCGAAGACTGAATAACTGCTTGTGAGTTCTCATTTAATTTAATTTGGCTTAAGTCATAAAAAGTTATTTGAGCGTTTGATTGTGAAAGTGTTCGGGCAATATCTTTTTCTCGAAGGTTATCATATAATTCAGCCGGAATCCACGACAAAGCCGATGAAATGCGTTTTTGGAGCGTTCCTTTTTTATAGCTGACAATTGCATCAACTGTTTTTTCTCTTATCTCTTTAGTTTGATTGTAAGCACGTTTAGAAAAAACAATTGATTTTTTTGCAGAAGAAAAACTTGATTCAAAATCAAAATTACTTGCTTCAGAAATGCTTTTTGTATAATATGTTTCAGCTTCATTCAGTAAATCTTCAGCAAGAATTTTTGCCCCCATTTCAAGTGCATCTTTAATAGATTTTTTTGCATTGCTTATTTCTGTATAAGCATTCTTTACTTTGTTTGCAGGAATAGTAATTGTCATTCCATTTTTTATATCTTCAATCCCGGAAAGATGGTTTGCTTTAAGAATATAAGTCCACAGATTCCTGTTGCCAAGATAAGTTTCTGCTGCTCTTTGAATATCAAAATTTTTATCAACAATTATCTTTACTGCATCTTTGCTTTGAGCAAATGCTGAGCTGCTGAAGAACACTATGAAAAGAAATGATCTGATAATTGAAAATTTCATTCCGTTTCTCACTCGGTATAATTTGCTTGGGGAAATGTTAAAATAAATTCTGCACCTTTGCCATGTTCACTTTCAACACGGATTTTACCGTTCATCATTTCAACTAATTTTTTAACAATTGACAAACCAAGTCCGGTAGAATGCTCGCCACCTGTTGGTCGCGCAGAAAGTTTCGCAAATTTCTGGAATAATTTTTTCTTGTCGTTTTCAGTAAATCCAGGTCCTTCATCTTTTATTGATATATCAATGTGCTGCGGCTCTTCACTGTTACGAATAGTGATATAGATTTTTTTATTTGGCTGTGAGAATTTAATTGCATTGGAAATTATATTTTGCACAACCTGCAGTGTAATGTTGAAATCAGCAAGTATTTCAAAATCATCCGTTTGATTTGATTGGATAATTTCGATTTTCTTTTTTTGAAGAGCTTCAGAAAACTGAGACAGCATTTCATCAACAACTAATTGCAAAGAAACGGAAGTCATTTTTACGTTAAGCTTACCCTGTTCAATAGCATTAACATCAAGCAGATTTTTCACTATTGAAAACATTCTTCCCGATGCTTTTATGATTTCATTTAGAAAATCATCAAATTGTACCGGGTTAAGTTCCTTATCAGTTTTTAATATCTCTGCGAAAGAACTTATTGCAGTCAAGGGGTTTTTCAAATCATGTGCTGCAATACCTAAAAACTCGTTTTTTTCCTGATTCAATTCAAGCACGCGGTGATATGCTTTTTTTAATTCCTGATTTGATTCATTTAACTGGGTAGTTCTTTCTTCAACTTTTATTTCAAGATTTTTGCTGTAATCTTCAAGTTGCTTCTTCTGATCTTCAATCTTGTTGAAATTCTGTTTCAATTGTTTCCCCATTTGAACAAGTGAATTACCAAGCAATCCAATCGAATCTTTTGCAGTGTATTTGATTTCAACATCATATTTACCAAGTGAAATCTGATTTGATACTTCAGCCATTTTGATTATTGGTTTACTCAAATGTCTGGAAAACAAAAAAGCAATAAATATTGAAATCAAAACTGTGATACCCAAAAAAGTTGAGAAGAAAATTAAAGTTTCATCAATCGTAACATATGCGGCTTTTTCATTGATTACAGATACAACAACCCAATCAGCAATAGAAGTTTTTACAAATGAAGAAACAAAATCCCCATAATTATTGCTCCGATAATTTTTCACTAAAGTTATATTTGTATTGCTTTTCAGGATTGTAAGTACATCACTTGTTATTTCAAAGGGGATTTTGGTAATAATCCTCGTAGTCAGAAATTTATCTTCATTTTTATCGCTAACAAAAACATTGCCGATTCTGTTAACAATTGAATTATCAATCACTTTTTCCAAGTCAGACAAATCGAACGAAGCAGCAAGTATTCCGTTTTTAATTGCTTCACTGTTAAGTCTGATAAATATCGAAACAACCCACTTTCTGATTCCCTTGTTAAAAAAAGGTTTGCCTATATAAGTATCGGTGAATGCTTCTTTTGGAATATCTTTAATTATTGAATTTTTAAAATCCTTTGGCAGTAAAACTTTTCCTTTGTTTTTTACTTCAACAAATTCTTTTTGGATTGAAACAACTTCATTCGTTGAATTCTTTTCTTTTACAAGGACATGCAGCGAAAGTAAATTTTTGCTTTTTTCTAACTGAGAAACCAATAACGACACTTTTGTTTCACCAGATATATCTTGTTTATCTAAAAATCCGGCTGTGAGATTTAATGTTTCAATATATTTTTTTAATGATATATCAATACTGTTCGAGATGGTTTCGGAAGAGTATTTTAGCTGCTCATTTATATTATATTTTAATTCATCTTTGATTATATCAACAATTTTGTAACTGATAATTAATCCGGGAATAATTGACATTGCCACTAAAAGCCATGTCAATTTTACCTGCCACTTTGTATATTTAAAAAAATTTAATTTCATTTACGTGTCTGATAAAATGATAAATTGTTATTACATAATTTGTAATTTTGACAAATTCAATTAAACAAAACTTAATTATTTTATGCTTAAAATCATAATTGCTGATGATCATCCAATGCTTCGTGCGGGAATTATTCAAACTATCAACCGGGAACCCGATATGAAAGTGGTTGGAGAATTTGAAAGTGGTGAAGATTTATTGCTTTCATTCGATTCATCTGAAGCTGATATAATAATTCTTGATGTTAACTTACCGGGGAAAAGCGGTATAGAGATACTTCAGGAAATAAGAAGACGAAATCCGAAAATACCGGTGCTGATATACAGCGGTTATGAAGAGGAGCGTTATGGTGTGCGGGCTATTCAGTCAGGTGCAAATGCTTTTATCTCCAAAGATGATAAAAATATTTCGCTGAGTGATGTGATTCGCAGAATTGTAAACGGTATGAAATATATAACACCTCATTTAGCTGAACTGCTTGCAAACGAGATTAATAAAGATTATAGTAAACTTCCGCATGAAAGATTATCCTCACGCGAATTTGAAGTGATGCGTTTTATTGCTCTTGGAAAATCAGTAAATGAAATTGCAGAAATATTAAATCTCAGTATTAATACTGTAAATACTTATCGTTCACGGGTACTTGAAAAAATGGGACTGAACAACAACACACAAATTGCAATTTATGCTTTGGACAATAAACTTTTAGATTAAAATTATTTTGAGGTAACAATATGAAAAACGTAATTACATTTTTTTTATTAGCAACAGCAGTCTTTGCTCAGGACTGGGCAAATCTTTCAAGGTTTGAAAATGAGAACAAACTATTGTCTGAAGCAGGAAACTCAGGTAATCGTGTTGTGTTTATGGGTAATTCAATTACAGAAGGTTGGATCAGAACCGATCCGGAATTTTTCAGTATAAACAATTTTGTAAACCGCGGAATCAGCGGGCAAACAACTCCGCAAATGCTTCTGCGTTTCAGGCAGGATGTGATAAACCTCAATCCAGTTGCAGTTGTTATTCTTGCAGGGACAAATGATCTTGCTGGAAATACGGGAACAACATCGCTTGAAACAATTGAGGGAAATATTACTTCGATGTGTGAACTTGCAAAAATGAACAACATACAGGTTGTACTTTGTTCAATTCTTCCTGCTTATGATTATCCGTGGAAGTGGGGTGTTTATCCAACTGAAAAAATAATGACAATAAATAAATGGATGAGAGAATATGCAGCAAAAAACAGTTTTGTATTTCTCGATTTTTTCACACCACTGGCAGATGAACGAAACGGATTAAGCATAAAATATTCGGAAGATGGTGTTCACCCAAATCAGCTCGGTTATTCTGTGATGAAACCGCTTGTGGAAGAGGCAATTGCAAAATGTTTCCAAAACAAGTGAGTTGTCTCTGATCAGATTTTAGTTAATTATTTTCAAATCAAATGTGATGTCTTAAAAATGAAGTCAACAAAAATATTATCACTGCCAAAAGAAAAAATTAAAATTCTGCTACTCGAAGGAATACATGAAAATTCCCTTAAATCCTTTGAAGAATCAGGATATACAAATGTTGAATATTTAAAGAAGTCACTTAATAAAGATGAGTTGATTGAAAAGATAAAAGATGTTCATCTGATAGGAATCCGTTCTAAGACAAATCTTACAAAAGAAGTTTTGAGTCATGCGAAAAAACTAATTTCTATTGGATGTTATAGCATTGGTACAAATCAAGTTGATTTAATGTTTGCAAAGTTAAATGGAATGCCGGTTTTCAATGCACCTTTTTCAAATACACGTTCTGTGGCTGAACTTGTTATCAGTGAATGTGTTTTTCTGATTCGCGGAATTCCGGAAAGAAATTATTCAGCACATATTGGCAGCTGGTCAAAAGATGCGTCAAATTCTTATGAAGTTCGTGGGAAAAATATTGGTATTGTAGGTTACGGACATATTGGTTCACAGGTTTCTATTCTTGCCGAATCTCTGGGAATGAATGTTTATTATTATGACATTGAGAAAAAACTTAATCTTGGAAATGCTAAATCATGCAGCAGCCTTGATGAGCTTTTACAGATTTCTGATATTGTAACTCTTCACGTTCCCGAAACTGAATTAACAAAAAATATGATTACATCACGCGAATTAAGTTTAATGAAAGCCGGTTCATGTTTAATTAATGCATCTCGTGGAACAGTTGTAAATATTGAGGATTTATCTGTTGCACTTGAGAATAAACATATTTCAGGTGCTGCAATTGATGTGTTTCCGGAAGAACCAAATTCGAATAAAGAAAAGTTTGTAAGTCCTTTGCAGAAATTTCAAAATGCAATTTTAACTCCGCATATTGGCGGAAGTACAATTGAGGCTCAGGCAAATATTGCTGTTGAAGTAAGTGAAAAACTCATAAGATATTGTGATATTGGCACAACTCTCGGCGCTACTAATTTTGTTGAGATTTCGCTGACACCCAATTTAAACAAGCAGAGATATTTGCATATACATAAAAATAAACCTGGTGTGTTGAATAAAATTACGAAAGTTTTTACTTCACGTAATCTGAATATTGCTTCACAGTATTTGCAAACTGATCCGCATATTGGTTATGTAATTATTGATATTGACGGAAGGACAGATGCTTTGGAAATTTTGTCAGAATTAAAATCAATTCCGGAAACAATAAAAGCAAGAGTTCTTCTTTAATTATGAAATCGGGTTGGAGGAAAGAAGAACGCCCGAAACTGAACATAGAAATTAAACTGCTCGATCGGGTATTTGAAATTATTGGTTATACTTTTACAATTTTAATGTGGGTCTTGGCATTTTGTGTGATATTTTCGAATGTTGAAAAAATTCCATCTCATTTCAGTTTTTCAGGCAGACCAGACAGTTATGGAAGCAAATATACAATTCTGATACTTCCGGTAATTCACACACTGGTTTTTGTTTTGCTTACAATTATTAACAGATATCCCCACATCTTCAACTATCCCCAAAAAATCACTAATGAAAACGGAATGCAACAATATACACTTGCAACTCGGGCAATAAGATTTCTGAAAACTTCTCTTAGTTTAATGTTTTTGTTACTGACATATTTGGCTTACAGTTCAGCTGCTTTTGATATAAAAATTTCTGCGATTTGGATTTTTCCTTTTATAATAATTATGATAGAAATACCAATGCTTTTTTATATCTGGAAAGCAATGAAAAAGTAATGCTAATTTATAAGTTCTGTTAAACTCTTTGAAAAAAACTCAAACTCCTCTTCGCCAACAGAAACTTGTCTGAAAATATCTTCAATAATTTCTTTTGTGATTTTCTCAAAATCTTCTTGTCGTGGGGTAATGCAGACACCGCCAAGATCAACAGAAGCAGGGCTGAGAATTATTTTTTTGTCGCCTTCCGAAAAGTAATAATCTGGTCGGTGTTTGGAGCGGGGGAAAACAAAGACGAAATATTCTCCATCCTCAAAACGGGAAATAATATTCATCATTGGCTCAATCTCATAAGCTCTTTGTGTTTTCTGAATTGAAGTATAAAGTTTGGAAAATACCTTCAATGTTTTAGCTTTTGATGAAGATTGGATGGCAAAAAACTTTCTCAAATAGTTTGTGCATCCCAAAATTTTTGTCTCATCATCCTCAAAAAGAATCTTGCATTTTTTGTCTTTAATAATTTCATATTCCCAATCAATTGGCATGAAGTTTTTCAATCCGGCTTGAAAGTGCATGTGGTCAGGTGCTGAAGCGCCGCATTTCGGTCCGTTATAAAAAACAGTATAATTTTCTCCGATTGCTTTTGTTAAACTAAGCATCGCTTGAAGATTATCTTCAATCAATTGTGGCAGATGATCAAGCATCGGAATTGTAAAATGCACAGGAAAAATTGGATATGGATTTACAAGAATCAGGAAATTATTTTCGAATGTAATTGCCTTTTGATGTTCGGGTAAGTTATTGTAACATAAAAAACATTTCCGCTCGCGGATTGATTTTTCATCAACCTTTGCTGCACTTGAAATTATTCTTCCCGGATTAAACTGTGCTTTGATAACAAAATCATCAAAATGAAATTCACGAACTTGAACAGAGTTTAAACTTTCATAACCGGTTTTTGCCAATTCCCAATTTTTCAACTGATGCCGAAAAAGTGTTTGAATTCGATCAAGGTATGAATTTGAAGAAGAGTTGTTAAACTCTTCTTCGCTCAGTAAAATATTTTCAATCATTCCTGTTTTTCCTTTGTCGGGCAAGAATTTCGAGTGTACGGATTCTGTCTTTATAAAGATTATTTGCATTTTGTTTTGCAATATCCAATGCTGCATCAGAATTGCCTTCCCATCTTCGGCAAAGATAAATTGGCTCGTAAATTCTTCCGATTTGATATTCACGAGAAATCATTAATCCAAGTGCATAATCTTCACCATAACTTACATTCGGAATTTTTATTTCACGGAGAAGCGGAGTATAAAAAGCACGCGGTGCACCAAGTCCGTTAATCCGTATTGCGTTGTTTCTTCCGTTATCCGGTGTCCATTCTTTGTGATCAATAATTCCCGGCGGAATATCTTCAAGATTGAAGTTTGTCATTTTGTAAGTTCCGACAATCATCGCACATTTTTCTTTCTTAAATGTATCAATAACTTTTTGCAGAGTAGTTTCATCAGCATACATATCGTCGCTATCTAGCTGAACAGCAAACCGCCCACATTTTACGGAATGGACTGCTTCATTCCAGCAGCCGCCGATACCCAAATCTTTTCGCTCGGGAATAATAACTACAACCCGAGAATCTTTTTTAGAATAACTTTTGATTTTTTCTGACGTGCCGTCAGTTGAGTAATTATCAACGATAATAAGATTAAAATTGAAATTCGTTTTTTGTTTCAAAACAGATTCAATTGCATCTCCAATTGTTTTAACACGGTTTTTTACTGGAATAATTACTGAAGCTTCGTCTTCAAAATGATCATCGTCAATGCTGATGGTTTTAAACTCTGGTTTTAAGTAAGCACCAATTGCTTTTAATTGCTCAGTTGCAGCAATCTCCATTTCAATTTGTACTTGCCTGTTTTTCGGATCAACATAATCAAAAAGTTTTTCGCCTGATTTTCTTGTGTCTTCTTCAATTGTCGAATAAAGATATTCCGGAATATGAATTATTGAATAATGCTGCGATGTAATTAAACGCAGATTGTAAAATCCTGCAAACTGATAATCGTTATTTGTTTGTGCAACTGTTTTGCGGACAGCTTCAGTCCGGAAGAAAAGCAAATATCCAAAGCTGAAATCATCGCGGATGCTTCCAAGTTGGCAATCAATATTTGGATGAGCATGAGAAACATTTTCTTTTATCTCGAAATAATCAGAGTAAACCATTCCCGCTCCGGTGGTTTCAGCAAGATAAATGAATCTCTCAAAACAAAATTGTCCGGCATCAAGCAGATGATCCTGAGTTAAAATAAAAAAGAATTCTGTTTTTGTGTTTTCATTAATCAATTTAACTGTTTCATGGCTTGAAAAATTGTTTGTTTGAAGTATCTGACAACCATCAATCGGGGCAAGATTATTATATGTCGAGAGTAAAAATATTTCTGAAATTAATTTTGATTTTCGTAATGATTCAACTGATTTTTTTGTGTGTTCTTTTCCGCTGTAAGGTAAGAATGCTGTTATTTTCATCTGAAGTCCTCAAAGTTCTTAAAAATTGTTACTGCAAATTTATCAAATCAATCAGAAATTAATTCATTCATTTTCACTTTTATCTTCATGAGTTTTGCTTTTCTTTTTTCGGTAAGCTGAAGCACCAAGCCTGTCTTTTGTGTCGATTTTTTTATCGAGCCACATTACAAATGCAACAACTCCTCCAATTATTCCAACCATAAAAAAGAAAAAAAATATTAAAATAATTGTATATAAACTCATTGGTCATTCCCATTCTTTGCAGGTTTTAATGCTTTCATCAGAACCAAAGAAAAGCAGATTATCATTTTCTTTGATTAAATAATCCGGTGTCGGAAGCAATACTTCTTCATTTTCTTCGCTTAAAAAATTTTTTTTCTGTTTAATCATAAGTAATTCCAGACCATAATTGTTTCTGAGTTTTAACTGAATTAAATTTTTCCCGACAAAATTTTTGGGGGCTTTGCGCTCATAAATTGAATAACCGTCTACAACCTGCGAAGTTGAATTGTCTTTTGAAGATTTTAACTCATTTGCAAAACTGTCAGCAATATCGTACTTGATACTTTCGTGGTTGTAGGCATTTATTAAATCCTGACGGTAGATAATTCCAATAATGTTTTTCTGGTTTCCCTTATCAACTACAGGTAACTGATCAACATTTGACTTTCCGAAAAGATTTAAAGCATATTCTAAATTGTCATTTTCCTTTACAGTGATTACTTCACTGCGGGCAATATCTTTTGCCACAAGCATTTCCCGCAGCGATTCATATTCAGTAATAATCGGACGAAGTTCGCTCTCTGTTATCGTGCCGCTGATTTTTTCTTCATCATTCATTAAATAAAAAGTGTTTTGTGGACTTTCCAAAAGTTGCTTTAGCAATTTGTTCAACGGAGTATTTTCCGGGATTAGCACATAATTCTTTTTCATGATTTCATTGACAAATAAATTTTTCAAAATATTCTTATCTCGTCCGTTGCTGATTTGGTAGCCTTCTTGCTCAAGATGTTTTACGTGGATTGAACCTTTGAAAAATAATTGAACAATCGTTGTGCTGATAATTACAGCAAGCATCAAAGGCAGAATAAAACTATAATCTTTAGTCATCTCAAAAATTATAAGAATAGCAGAAATAGGGATTGAATTAATTCCGCCAAGAAAAGCGCCCATTCCAACTAAAACAAATGTAGTTGGGTCAATATTCAAGTTGAAGAAATGATTTGAAGCCAAAGCAAAAACATAACTGAAACTTCCACCCATGTATAATGCCGGAGCGAATATTCCACCGAATCCACCGGACTGAAGTATCAATGGTACGAGAATGAATTTTAATATAAATAAAATCAAAGCTGCCTGCCAAATCATATTTTGTGCAAGGAATTTATTGATTGCGCTATAACCAATTCCAAAAATATCAGGGTAAAAGAAACCCGCAATTCCGACAATAAGCCCGACAATTAACATCAAAACCCATCTTGGCATTTTTTTTAGAATCTTTTTTGAAAATAATTGATGAATGGCTTCGGAATAATTAATAAACAAAATTGAAAAAAGACCGGACAAAATTCCGAGTATCGCAAATAGATAATACTGTTCATAATGACCAACCGATGGGGTTGAAAATTGAAATGCAGGTGAGTTTCCCAGAAAAATCCTTGAGATGGCACTTGCAGAAACAGAAGATAATATTAGTGCCGAAAATGCTGCGGGTTGAAAATCATTCAGCAAAATAATTTCCAACGCAAAAAATACACCACCGAGCGGCGTATTAAACACGGCTGCAATTGCAGCTCCGGCACCTGCAGATGTAAATATTCTTCTTTTAGAATCAGAGAAATTAAAGATTTGAGCAAACTTACTTGCAAGTCCGCCTCCGAGTTGTGCTGCAGGTCCTTCGGGACCAACAGTTCCGCCTGTACCAATACAAATTGCAGGTGCTAAAAAGTGAAAAACAGTTGTTCGGAATTTTATCAATCCTCCTTTCATAGCTACGGCTTTAATTACTTCAGGAACACCCGCTTTCTTTGCCGTCTCCGGCGAAAGCTTTCTCATCATCGCTTGAATAAGCATTCCTATTGCAGGCAGAATTATTATTGCTGCAAAAGATAAAAAAGAAAGATTTTTATATAATTCTCCAAAGAAAATTTTTGTAATAAAATTAATTGTTTCGTGAAACAGTACAGCGCCAAGTCCGACTATAATTCCAATAATGACAGCGATGAAACTGAATACCAAATATTCAGGCATTGAAAGATGGTTAATTTTCAACCTGAGTTTATATAGAATATTTTTAATGGTTTTATGAATCATTAGAATATTTTCAAGTGCTCGAAATTATTTCTTTTAAAAGTAAAAATAGATTTTTTCAGCAGAGTAACAAAAAAAATCAACAAATATTATATGACTTTTAAGTTAATTGTTTATCGGTTTAAAAGTGATTTTGTGATGAGGTGCGAGTTAAAAGGATAGTAAATCTTTGGTATTCAATGACTAACTATCCTTTTAAAAAACATTTAGAATAAGAAAGTGACTCCCAACTTAAAAGTTTCATAAGTTAACGGGGTTTCGGTATTAAATGGCCAGTTCATGTTTTCTTTTTTAAGCAAATATAGTGAATAAGCCAAACCATTTTTAAGCAAGAAATCAACAACCGGAACAGCAGCAGGGGAACGGTCAAAAATTTTATCAACAAAATTATCAATCATTCCGTAACCTGCCATTTCAATCGCAACGCTGCCAAGATGTTTCCAAATTTGATAACGCGGAAATACAACCGCTGTTTCATGTGATGCATCAAAAGAAATGGTTTGAGCAATTTCAAATTTAATTCCTGCTTCTGCTAAAGAAGAAAATCGGTAATTGTTGAGGTATCTTCTTGCAACAATAAAATCAGCGGGAGAAGTTAAAATGGATTTATCGATGCTTTTAAGTTTTGACCATAAAAATGCGTCTGTATGATAAGGAATTATATAAACTGAACCAGCGTTATAACCATAACCGGTTCGTCTTCCAAAACCGAATCTGATCAAATCAGATGCAAAATCAGAATCTTTAACTTTTTGCGTCAGAAGAGTACTGGATAATTTTGATGCAAAGAAATAATTGTCATTTAATTCGTTGATAATACTTTGATCGCTATCTTCATCATAATTTGAAATTCTGCTGAAGCCAATTTTTATTTCGGCATTCCCAATTTTGGAGAGTGAATGGACCATCTTTTCATGCTTCGGAAATCCAACTCCATAATTTATCTCTATCATCGGGCGTCTGTCTGTATTTTCATAACTGTCAAAATCCCAGTCAAACTTCCAGTTCCACTTATGGTTTTTCCGTGATTCACCATCAGTAGAAGTTGAATCCTGTGCGCAAATAACTAAAGCAATGAAAAAGAATAAAAACATTAATTTGGTTTTCATATCAATTCCTCTTAAAAAATTTCATTTAAGACGAAAGATTCCCGGAAAAAGTTACAAATTTTATTTGCTACTTTTTTCTTTGTAAACCTGCAGAAGTGTATTCATAAGTATATCATTTTGTACTGGCTTGGTAAGGAAAGCATCAATGCCTGCTTTATAAGCATTATCTTTATCTCTTTGAAATGCATGAGCGGATAATCCGATTATTGGAATGCTTTTTAATCTATCGTTTCTTGCTCTTAATTCACGTGTTATTTCCAAACCGTCTTTATTGCCGCGAAGCGAAATGTCCATAAGAATTACATCAAAGTCTGTTTCACTAATTTTCTCATAAAAAGAATCAGCACTATCACAAATATCAATTTGAAAGCTTCTTTTCAGGAAGATATGCAAAAACTTTTGATTTTCAAGATCATCTTCTACAATCAATAATTTTGGTTTGGTCTCATTCGCAGTCATTTTTAATAATCCTTACATTTTACTTTTCGAAGATACTTAATTGATTTTATAAAGCAAACTATAATTTTTTTAATTCATCAAAAATCTTATCGGTATTTTCAATCGACAAAATATTTTCGATTTTATTTATATCCTTGAATTTATTTGATATCTCAGCGAGAAGATTCAACTGCAATTCGCTTTCCCGGGTTGGGGTAATTAATAATACAATTACCTTTGATTTAAGTCCGTCAAATGCAGAAAAATCGATCCCTTCCTTTGAAATAGCGACGGTAACAACTGGTTCATCGATAACCATTTTTGCATGAGGAAGAGCGAGGTAATTCTGAATTCCTGTAGGCATTGTTTCTTCCCTTTTCCAAATTTCGTTAAAGATTTTTGCAGCTGGAAAATTAATTTTGGCTGATACTTTTTCCGATAACTCTTTCAGAATCTCAGATTTATTGGTTACTTCGGTAAAATAAAATAAATCCCTGTCTAAAAGGAAATTAAAGGATTTTTCCCGTATACTTCTCTTTATGAAAATACTCATCAAAGGTGCGCTTGAAATTGAAGTAACCAAAGCCATAGTAACTAAAGC
>PFVB01000155.1:0-1283 GCA_002790395.1 Ignavibacteriales bacterium CG_4_9_14_3_um_filter_34_10
AGAATAAAATGGATTTTAACACAATTTGGTTTATACTTATTGCCGTATTATTTGTAGGATTTTTCTTTTTAGAAGGATTTGATTACGGCGTTGGAATTCTCTTACCATTTCTCGGTAAAGAAGATCGTGAAAGAAGAGCAATTATAAATTCAATAGGCACATTTTGGGATGGAAATGAAGTTTGGATGTTAACCGCCGGTGGTGCAATGTTCGCCGCATTTCCAAACTGGTATGCAACTCTATTCAGTGGGTTTTATTTAGCACTTGTTGTAATGTTGCTTGCTTTAATTGCTCGTGGCGTTGCTTTTGAATATAGAAGTAAGAAAGATGATCCCGTTTGGCACAATCGTTGGGATTGGGTAATCTTTGTTGGAAGTTTTGTTCCGGCATTGCTTTGGGGTGTTGCAATTTCAAATCTTATTCGTGGAGTTCCAATTGATGATAAAATGAATTTCACAGGAAACTTTTTCACATTGTTAAATCCTTATTCATTGATCGGTGGAGTTGCTTCATTATTACTTTTCACTTTACATGGTTCAATATTTTTAACATTAAAATTAACAGACAATCTTTTAGAAAGCGCAAGAAAAGTTGCTAATAAATTATGGCTACCCGCAACTGTTGTATTATTCGCTTATGTAATTCTTGGATATTTTGATACTGATATGTTTAGCAAACTTGGCATTAATCCCGGGGCTGTTCCAATAATTGCAGGACTTGCAATTTTATCTGTCGGATATTTATTGAAAATTCAAAAAGAAGGCTGGGCTTTTGTGATGACAGGAATTACAATTGCATTTTCAACTATTACTGTATTTATGGGACTCTTTCCACGTGTAATGGTTTCAAGTACGAATCCTGATTGGAGCTTGACAATTTACAATGCTTCCTCAAGTCCATATACTTTGCAAGTGATGAGCATTGTTGCATTGATATTTGTTCCGATTGTACTCGCATATCAAGCCTGGAGCTATTGGATTTTCAGAAAAAGAGTTTCAACTAAACAAAAACTTGAATATTGAAATTTTATCTTAGTTATATTTAATAAGTGCCTGAATGATTTCTATCATTTGGGCACAATTTATAAATCACTTTAAGGTGATAATGTGAAAGAAAAAATAATTCACTCATTAAGTTTTGTTGAAGATTTTATTTATGTAATTGTCGCTTTACTTTTAACAGCAAGTGCAGTTTTATTAATTTACAACGAGTTCATCTCATTCCCTGAATTCTTCAAAGCAGAAAATCAAGTTCAAACTATTATTGAAATTATTTCTAAAACA
>PFVB01000155.1:1346-3728 GCA_002790395.1 Ignavibacteriales bacterium CG_4_9_14_3_um_filter_34_10
TTGTGTTCAGAACCATTTTTAATTGTTGGATTAATTGCAGCAATCAGAAGAATATTGATTATCAGTGTGGAGACGGCTTACTTTCAGGAAAAAATAAATATGTACATGCTGGAGATTGGTGTTCTTAGTGGAATGATTTTAGTTTTTGTTGTTTCAATTGTATTATTAAAAAAATTTAAATAATGGAGTTCACATGGCTCGTCTTCTGATTCTTGGAGCAGGAATAGCGGGACAAACAGCCGCTCTTCACGCCCGCAGAAAATTATCAAGAAAACATGACGTAGTTGTTGTTTCACCAAATAGTAAATGGAATTGGATCCCTTCGAATATTTGGGTCGGTGTTGGTTATATGAAACCAGAACAAGTTACTTTTCCGCTTGAACCAGTATATAAAAAAACAGGAATTGTTTTTCATCAGGCAAAAGCAGTTAGCATTCATCCGGAAGGTGATTCTACAACAAGTAATCCTTATGTTTTAATTGAGTGCACATCACAGGAAAAATTGGGACAAAAAGAAAAAGTAACTTATGATTATTTAATTAATGCAACCGGACCGAAATTAAATTTCGATGCTACAAAAGGTTTAGGACCAAGAAAGAATAGTTTATCCGTTTGCACATATTCTCATGCTGATGAAACTTTTAAACATTTATCTGAATCAATTGAAAGAATGAAGAAAGGTGAAAACCAAACTTTTCTTATTGGAACCGGACACGGTAATTGCACTTGCCAGGGGGCTGCATTTGAATATCTTTTTAATGTAGAATTTATTTTGAGAAAAAATAATGTAAGAGATAAAGCAAAAATAATCTGGATATCAAACGAATCAGAACTTGGTGATTTTGGAATGGGTGGAATGTTTTTGAAGCGAGGTGGTTACATAACTCACAGCAGAATTTTTACTGAATCACTTTATACAGAGAGAGGAATTGAATGGATAACTCAAGCCCACGTTAAAGAAGTAATGGAAAGAGAAATTGTATATGAAAATCTTGATGGCGAAGAAATATCTATCAAAAAAGACTTTGCAATGTTGCTTCCACCATTCAGTGGCGTTGGCTTAAAAGCGTTTGATAAAAATAATAATGATATTACTTCACAGATGTTTTTACCAAATGGATTTATGATTGTTGATGGAGATTATTCTAAAAAACCTTACGAAGAGTGGAAACCTTCTGATTGGCCAAAAACTTATCAATCACCAAAGTATAAAAATATTTTTGCCGCAGGAATTGCTTTCGCTCCCCCTCATTCAATATCAAAGCCGATGACAAATCCAAATGGAATTCCAATCTTTCCAACTCCTCCGAGAACGGGAATGCCATCCGGAGTTATGGCAAGACAAATTGCATACAACATTGTTGATATGATAAATGGAAAAGCTGATGAACCAAAAAGAAAAGCATCAATGGCAAATATGGGTGCTGCTTGTATTGCAAGTGCTGGTGCTGGTTTCTTTAAAGGAACTGCTGCTTCAATGACAATGTATCCAATCATTCCCGATTTTGAAAAATATCCTGATAGTGGTAGAGATTTAAGATATACTTCAGGTGAAATCGGTTTGGCTGGACATTGGATAAAACATTTTCTTCACATTGCATTTATCTATAAAGCAAAAGCAAATCCACTTTGGGTTGTTGTTCCAGAATAATTAAGGAGAAAAAAATGAGTGTAAGAAAACCATTTGAACAAAGTTATTATCCACCAGTACCAACAAAGTTTACAAAATTTTTCAGGACAAATATTGTTTATCAATTTTTTCGCTTTTTGATTTTGAATATCAAAATGTTGAGGATGGTGAGAAAACATTAATTATCAATTCGAACTGAATAATTCAAAGAGAGTGTCACACTGATCCGTCTTTAATAGCTTACGGATGACGGATCAAGATGACAACTGATAAATTCTAATCAGCGGTAAATATTTACTATGTAGGGATGAAAATTTTATGGCATATTGCTGGAGAAAAAAAATCTAAATGCTCTTTAATAAACAACTCTTTGATTTAACAAAAAGCGATAGAAATAAATTTTATTTAATAATATTATTTGGATTAATTGCTTCAGTATTTACAATTGCACAGGCTTTCATTTTAAGTAGAACAATTAATAATGCTTTTCTACTTCATCAAACTCTTCAGCAAGTATTTGATCTGATAATTATCTATCTCTCTTTCTCAATAGCTAAAGCAATTTCAATATGGTTACAAAATTTCTTTTCTTCCAAGGTTGTTTTTATAATCAAAAAAAACTTACGAGAACAATTAATTAATAAAATAAAAGAACTAGGACCACTTAAATTAAAATCTGAGCGAACAGGAGAGATTGTAAACACACTTTTAAATGGTGTTGATAAACTTGAAGATTACTTCTCTAAATTTTT
>PFVB01000202.1:0-360 GCA_002790395.1 Ignavibacteriales bacterium CG_4_9_14_3_um_filter_34_10
ACACTAAGTTGTAATTTTACATCACCAGTAGAAGGGCTGTCAAGTGTTTTTGTGGCTGTAACTCCTGATACATTTTCATTAACCTGAGCAACAATTTCATCTATTAAATCTCCGTATGTTCCTCCGCCATTTACAGTTACATCTGTTTCGGTACCATTAATATTGATTGTAAATGTACTTGTACCTCCCGAATAAGAAGTAGCAGCGGTTTTTACGTTTGATATCACATCGGCTTTATCTGCATTAATTGCGCTCGCAATTTTTTCCATTACGGTTTGGTTTGTCTCTCCGCTTTCAAAGGTAACATCAATATTGCTTATATATTCGCCAGTATCACCATCACCTGTTTTTACAATAAAA
>PFVB01000202.1:380-3730 GCA_002790395.1 Ignavibacteriales bacterium CG_4_9_14_3_um_filter_34_10
ATTTGCATCTGCAGAGTTTAAGTCTTTGGAAACAGCAATATCACTTTTTGCCAATTGCGAAACAAACAACTGATATGCACTTACAGAAGCTGCCTTTGTGACAGTTGCACTTACAAAATTACTGTTCGATGTTGTGGCTTTTTTTGCAGCAAATACCGAATCGGTTCCGGTAAGTTTAAAATCTGCCATAAGAGTTTTGAGAGAACTCAGTTTGGAGCTTATTTCAGAATAGGAAGAATATTTATTTTGGTATAAAGTTTTTTTGTTTGATAATGGCGCAACGATTTTGTTTCTTTCAGTTAACCTGTAAGAATTGACAAAAGAAGTAATTCCTGATGTAGTTAAACTACTGCTCGCCATTTATGATCCGCCTACATGTTGAACGCCGATTTCCATGAATCTCGGAGTCCGGATAATATTTTATACACAATTTCGAAATTTTTCTTTCGGCTTTGGTCTTGACAATACTGATACAATCTGAATAAGCCGGTCGAAATTTCGCTTGCTTTTTCATCTTCAAAATTTAGACTGTTAATTAACTCCTGCAATGCTGCATTTGTTTTTTCTATATTCTTTCGCTGTGCATTTAGAAGTGCAAAATCATAAATTTTCAATAGCAACTGTTGAGGAGTAGCTTCCATTATTTCTTTAACAAGATATTGATTTAATCTTTTTTGTGTCAATGAAGATTTTAAACTATACATTAATATATCCTTTGTTTAGTTAAAGAACCCCCCGAGAATCCCGGGGGATGGAAAAAGATAATGTTAACGGAATAAACCGAGAACGTTTTGAGGAGCTGAGTTAAGCTGAGCTAACATAGATGTTGCTACCTGACCACCAATCTGAGATTTTGTGGCGTTTAACTGCTCCATTGCAATATCAGCATCAAACAATCGGCTAACGCTTGCAGTAGCATTTGAAATTGCAGAAGTAAGGAATTCATCTTTTACATCTAATCTTTGTACATAGTTACCAATGCTACCAAGTGCATTTGCAACTGCTGTTTCAAGAGTACTAACACTGATAGTTTTGATTGTAGAAGAAGTTGCACCAGTTAAATCAGTTAATGCCAAAGTATTCATTGTTCCAAAATTGACAGAAGTGGTTTCAGCTGCGCCAGTCTGGAATGAGAAACTTGAACTATAGCTTGAGCTTGCACCGCTTAACAATGTTGTATCATTGAACTTAGTGTTAGAGAAGATGTTTGAAATTTCACTTCCAAGAGCAACTACGTCGTTTGCAAGAGATGTCATGTTCTTTGTTGGGTCGTTTGCATCGGCAACTTTTCCTTTAATCTGATTTACTAAATCGTTGATTGAAGAAAGAGCTGATTCTGCTGTTGACAATAAATCTTTTGCTGAGCTGATGTTACCTTGAGCTGCTTTCATCAAAGTAACTTTACCTTGCAATTCTTTACCAACTCTGTAGCCTGATGTATCATCTGCTACGTGGTTGATTCTCTTTTGTGAAGCAAGACGAAGCTGTGCTTTTGTTGCATCGTTATTTACTTTTGCCAATGCGTTGTAAGCGTTTAATGCGCTTATGTTTGTGTTAATTTTAAATGCTGACATATTATACCTCCGTGTTTTTGTTTAATTACCGAACATCCTTGCTCGGCTTAGTTAATTAAATGAGATTTTATTTCTCATTTACATTATCGTAACAATGGAATAAAAGTTTAGTGGGGAATGCTAATTTTATTATACTTTCTTAGGTATGAAACAATTTTTCTTTAATCATATTTATTTTAGAAAGCAGCCGATTGTTTGATGAGAATTTAAATCCAATTTTTTCGATATGCTTTTTTGCTTTATCAATTTGATTTTTACTTATGAATACTGAAAGCAGAAAAAAATAAACCGAAGGGTCATTGTCATTTAATAACTGTGCGGTTGATAATTTCTCTTCTGCCAATTCCAGTTCACCTTTAGCCAGCAAAAGCATCCCATATTCTTTATTGAACAGAAAAGATTTATTAAACCAGTTTTCAAAAACAGAAAAATAAATTTCATAATTAACATTTAACTTTTTTATTAACAGGACAAAAATTTCCAAATGCCGCTCTTCTAATTTACATCCTGAAATTTCAGTTGGTATTTTTTTCTTTTCTGCAATTGATTTAATTATGTCAATAAAATCAGGTATAAAACGCAAAGTTAAATTGCTGCATCTCTTCTCGTATTCAGAAAAGTAGAATTTGAATTTTTCTGTTTCGTCAAACATCAAAGAGTATTTAATAGCTTCACAAAAAACTTCTTCCTCGCTGATTGTTATAATTTGCAGGTATTCATCTGTAGTTTCTCTCAAATTATAAATTACATTCATTACTTTTTCAATATCCGAAAAGCATTTTTCTTTTTGATTTGTCAATGAATTTAACCTGGCGCGATGCAAAAACGAGACTGGCTGTCTGTCATCATACTGAATTGATTTTTCAATATGATTTGCCGCCTCATCCATATTCATTTTTTCTAAATAATAATGTGACAGTACCCTATGTGCTGTTGATAAATAATCTCGTTCAAGATTTTTATCTTTCACTGCCAACTGAAAATACTTTGCTGCCTGTTCACCGTTTTCAAGAATATTGTATGTCTGTCCGATTTGAAATTCTACATACGGACTTTTATTGCATGCATATTCATCTAAAAGAAGTTTTAGATTTCGTTCAGCTTTTTTCTTAAAATCTTCTTTAGACAAATTATATCCATAATGAATTATTTCAATGTTGCTGTTTTCAATTTTTATGTTATTTGATTTGAGTGAGGTTAAAATCTGTTCATGAACTTTTCCCTGAAATGCAAGCGATTTTATGTTTGGAAATAACCGCGGATAAGTCATAAGCGATTCCCTTCCTGTAAACTCATTTACATTTCTGATTTTACAATTGAAAGCTTTTGTCTGTTTTGTGTTTTTGATTTTCTGAATTTCCGGGATTGAATGCTGATTTATTTCTTCATCTGCATCAAGATACAAAATCCAGTCACCGGTTGATTTTTCCAATGCAAAATTGCGGGCAGCCGAAAAATCGTTGCACCATTTGTAATCAAATGTTTTCGCTCCGAAACTCTGTGCAATTTGTTTTGAATTGTCAGTTGAACCTGTGTCAACAATTACAATTTCATCTGTAATTTCTTTAGCAGAAGAAAGACACCTTTCAAGATACTTTTCTTCATTCTTTATTATCATACTTAAAGTCAGCAATGTCAATCCGTAATTATTTTTATCAATTTTTCAGCAGTATTAGACCATGTAAAATCCCGCATAAATTTACCTGCATTTTGTCCGACTGCTTTTATTTTTTCTCTGTTATTATACGCGAATTCAATTCTGTCTATTAATTCATC
>PFVB01000121.1 GCA_002790395.1 Ignavibacteriales bacterium CG_4_9_14_3_um_filter_34_10
TTTTAATGCTGTCATTAATCCATAAGAATCGCTTGCAACCGTACGATTATTTTCTGGAAGGAATGCAAAATGCCCGGCAAGACTTTCCAAATTTCCGTCATGTGCAATTCCAACAACTTCAGCATTTTTATTAATTATTGAACTTCCTGAATTACCGCCCACAATGTCATTTGTCGATGCAAACCCAATGAAAGTTGATAAATCTAAATTTTTATTTGGCACTTGCCATCTTTCATGAAGTCCCCATGGATATGATTTTTTATTGAAAGAATTATATCTGTCATATAGTCCATAATAAGTTGTCTTGCCGGGAGCGATTGTTCCGTTATATTCGTATCCTTTGATTGTACCATCGCTGATTCGCAAAGTTGAAGTTGCATCCGGCGCAATTTGGCTACCATAAACATTAAATATCAATTCACCTAATTCCTGATGAAGAACTTCAAGTGAGTTTGTTGTTTCTGTATTATCCTTTCTCAATTCATCTGTCTTTTTGTTAACAAGTTTTGCATAGCTCAGAACCGGATCTTCAAGTTTATTGAATTCGTCTTCTGATAGTTTTGTCAAATTATTAACATAATCAAAGTTGAAGAATTTTGTGTTTGCAAGCAAGTAATTTGCTGCATCATTTCCATGCATTCCATTATATAAAATCTTGCTGTAAATGTTATCTTTTCCAAGAATTTTATAAAGCATGTTGGAATGTGCGGCAAGCATTTTTAGTTGAAATTCTCTGTCTGCATTTTGAGAGAAAATTCTTGATATGGTTTTTGAAATATTTTCTGCCTTGAAAGATGATTCCTTTTTTACATCCGGGATATTTAATTGTGAAAAATATTTAACAACTACGCTTGCTGAAGAAATAGGAATTGGACGGATAAAAGAAGTGACAATTGCATTATATTCATCAATAAAAGTTTTCATCTCTGCTCTTAAATTCCCGATTGCTTCCCAAATATGTCCATATTTTTCTTTTAGAACTTTATGGGAATTGACTTTAGAGATTAAATCCTTTTCAAATTTATTTTTCTTTTCCATCAGATAATTGTCCTGTAAACCAAGAAGTCTGCCGGCATAAGATTTTCTACCATTTCCAACACCCATCACAGATAACAAAAGTTCTGTTTCTCTTTCAGGCTGTTCAGTCATTGTTTGATAGTAAACATTGTAGAGTTCGTTAAAAACAATTACAGTATTTGGATAAATTTCATCACGGAAAAATTCTAAATCAGCAACTGACATAAGTCTATCAGTATTTCCCGGTCGTCCAACCACAAAAATCGGCTCGCCTTCAATGGCTCCATTTTTGCTCCATTTAAAGTAATCTTTTGATTTAATCGGATTCCCATCGTTGTCATATGCACGATAAAACATAAAATCCAACTCATAACGAGGATATGTAAAATTATCCCAATCCCACCCGGTCGTTGCAATTTGAAAATCCGGAGCCATCACTAATCTGACATCAGAATATCGTTTATAAAAATAAAGCGAATACTTGCCGCCATTATAAAGTGTTACAACCTGACTTACCAAACCGGTTTCTTTTGCATTTTTCTCTTCAATTTCTTTAATCATTTCATTCCGGAATTTGATTTTATCACCATCATTTTTCCCTTTATTCATTGCACTTTTAATTTGATCTGTTACATCTTTTATATCAATTAACTGATCAACATAAAGGTTGGGAACTTTCCTTTCTTCTTCAAATGATTTTGCATAGAACCCATCTCTTAATAAGCTTTCACCATCTTTTTGCAATGAAGTCAACTCGCCTCTTCCACAGTGATGATTTGTCATAATTAAACCATCTTCGGAAACAAAAGCAGCCGAGCACCCGCCACCAAATTGTAGTGCTGAGAGCTGTACATGTTTTGTCCAATCTTTATCGGGAGTAAAATTATATTGCTTTTCCCAATAATTGAGAGGGAGATCGTCAAATGTCCACATTGTTCCAAAATCTTTTAAAGAGTAATTAATATCATCAAGATTTAATGGCTCATAAATGCTGTATTGTGAAAAGATTGTGGAATTTAATAAAACAAAAACCACAAATAATTTAAAATTAGCCTTCATTATTTCTCCTGATTACTTTGTGAAGCATTATTAATAATTCGTTTTTTTATAGGCAATTTGTAATATCTTGTCCTATCAAATTGATAAAATGCATTCGCTACGGCTGCTGCCGTAGGGACAAGTCCAATTTCCCCAACTCCTTTTGCGCCATAAGGTCCAATCGGATCTTTTACCTCAATTCCAATCACTTGTATTTCCGGCATTTCTTTGGCACGTAAAATTCCGATATCTCGAAGTTTTGTAGATTTTGGTTTACCATTTTCAAGCACTAATTCTTCCGATATTGCATATCCAAGTCCCATGTGAATTGAACCTTGAATTTGACCTTCAAATAAATTTGGATTAATGATTTTACCTGCATCATGTGCAGCAATAATTTTATTGATTTTTCCCTCATCATCAAGGATAACTAACTGACTCGCATAACTATAAGAATAATGCGTAATGATTTTACCATCAATCTTTTCCGGCTCGGTTGTCCAATCGCAGCTCCAAATTCCTTCATAGACATTCCCAACAAGTTCTTTCAATGATTTTGTTTTCAAATCCTCTTTAAGTTTTTTTGTTGTGTTTATTATTGAGTTACCAATAATGGAAGTGGCACGCGAAGCTGTTGTCATTCCGGAATATGCATTTGCATTTGTATCAGCTTTAACTTCAACAATATTTGGGTCAACATTAATTTCTTCGCAAAAAAATTGAACGGCCATAGTATTAACTCCTTGGCCCATCTCTGTCCAGCCGTGATTAATAATAATATGATCCTCACTGAGAATTTCAATTTTTATTTTTCCATCATCCGGCATTCCGTTACCAATACCTGTATTTTTAATTCCGCATGCTAAACCGACATATTTGTTGTTGTAAAACTCCTCTTTCAAGGCTAATAGAGTTTGTTTGACTCCTGTGCCACCTTGAAGTATTTGTCCTGTTGCAGTGACACAACCATCTTCGAGAGCATTATCAAATCTAATTTTCCAACGATCAAAATTTCCTTTTTCACACAAATCATCTATACAACTTTCGATTGCAAACGTAACTTGATTTACACCAAAACCACGCATTGCACCGCAAGGAAGATTGTTTGTGTACACCGATTGACTTTTTATATAAGCATTTGGAATGCTGTATGCACCGGTTGCATGGCCTGCAGATCTTTCTAAAACTTTCATACCGACTGATGCATAAGCACCAGTATCGCCGACGATTTCAGCCCGCAACGCAGTAAATTTTCCTGACTCATCACATCCCAATTCAAAATTCATTATTAATGGATGTCGCTTGGGGTGCATTAATATTGATTCATCTCTGGTTAATGAAACTTTGACTGGTTTTTGAATAAGGAAAGAAAACAAGGCGGCATGATGCTGAACCGATAAATCCTCTTTGCCTCCAAAGCCGCCACCATTTGGTATTAATATTACTCGCACATCATCTTCAGATAAGCCAAGGACTCCCGCTATCTGTTTTCTATCTTCATAAATCCCTTGTCCCTGTGAAAGTACTTCAACTCCATTACCATCAGGTTTTGCAACCGAGCATTCAGTCTCCATATATCCATGCTCAATCATT
>PFVB01000052.1 GCA_002790395.1 Ignavibacteriales bacterium CG_4_9_14_3_um_filter_34_10
TTGCTCCTCGCAGCGAACCTATTGAAAATATTTATGAAAACGCAACACGTGTTTCCGGATTGCTAAAACAAGTTGACGGACTTACCGGCATTGATGTTTCTATTGATATTACAAAACCGGAGTATCAAATATTTGTTGATAGAACAAAAGCAATTGATCAAGGACTAAGTGTGAACCAAGTTGCAAACACAATTAAATCAAGTATTGACGGCAATGTTCCGACACAGTTCAAAGAGAAAGGTTATTACTATCCAATACGTATTGTGGTTGATGAAGCGGATATCAAAAGCATTAACGATGTAGAAAATCTTTCAATTTATCCGAACAATGGAAGCAAGATCAGATTAAACACAATTGCAAAAGTGGAACAAAGATCGGGACCGCTTGAAATTGACAGGAAAGATCAGAACAGAGTTATCAAAGCAACTGCAAACGTTTCGGGAAGAACAGTTGGTGAAGCAACAGCAGATGTTCAAAAAGCATTGGGCACATTTACGTTACCGGCTGGTTATAAAATTAATTTTGGCGGACAGTCGCAAATGCTAAGCGAAAATTTTAATACAATGATTATCATTCTTCTCATCGCAATGTTTTTCGCTTACGTAGTGTTGGTAATCAACTTTGAAGATTTTATCAAACCATTCATTATTCTGATTCGTGTTCCACTTTCACTAATCGGAGTTTCGTTAGCTCTCTATTTAACAAATCAACCGATTGGCGTTACGGTAATGATTGGATTTATCATCCTTGCGGGAATAGAAATTAATCAAGGCGTTATTCTGATAACATTTATTGATCAATTACGTGAACAAGGAATGAGTTTGATTGATGCGATTCAGAAAGCCGCAGTTGTTCGTCTCCGACCGATATTGATGACGGACATTGTTGGAATTATAGGTTTGCTTCCTCTTGCGTTAAGCATTGGCGAAGGAACGGAATTACTGAAACCGATGGCAATCGCAGTTATAGGCGGATTGGTGTTTGGATTGCTGCTGGTATTTCTCTTTTTACCGGCGCTGTATTTTATTTTTGAAAAGAGAAAAGTTGAACCGTCTATACAAAGAACCCAAAGGTTATAACGAAGCATCTTAATCATAGATGGAGAAAAAATAAAAGTAAAGAAATAGGCTGATCTTCGCAAACAAAACTGAAGCAGATATAATTCTGAAAGATGAGTTTGAAATAATGCTGGGCAAAAATTTCATAAATATTTTATCAGACCAAAAGTTAGCTAAGTATAATTATGGATTCATTACAGAGGAATTTTTAAAATCAGTTATAAATGATTTTAATAAGATATTTTATCTATGCGGGCCACCGCCGATGATGGATGCAATAGAAAAGCAGTTAGCCAATTTGCAGGTGAATGAAAATTCAATTGTAAAAGAAGTATTTTAAGAAATCATTATGATAAAAATAAAGCGTGTTTACGAAAAACCATCGAAAGATGATGGCTTTAGAATTCTTGTTGACAGATTTTGGGCAAGAGGTTTAACAAAAGAAGAAGCTAAAATTAATTTGTGGTTAAAAGAAATCGCTCCAAGTAATGAGCTTAGAAAATGGTTCAATCACGATCCAGAGAAATGGAATTCATTCAAAGAAAAGTATAAAAAAGAACTTAAAGGGAAAGAAGAATTTCTTGAACAGATTAAAAAATTAGAAAAAGGAAAAGGGATAGTTACACTACTTTATTCCTCAAAAGATGAAGATATAATAATACAGTTGCTCTTTCAGAAATTATTCTCTAATTGTGATAACAAACACTATGGAGTACTCTTTATTAAAATAAAAATAAATAGTACTTGACAAGTGCAGTGTTTTGTGTTATTTTTGTTAGTGAACGATAACTAATTATTGAGAATAAAAAAAATGTCCAGATTAAATACAGAACAAAGACAAGAAATGATTATTGATGAAGCAATCAAAATCATTCATGCTGAAGGATATCAGTCTTTTTCCATTCGCGAGCTTGCAAAACAAGTTAAGATCAGTGAACCAGCGATTTATCGCCATTTTCTTAATAAAGAAGATATCATTCTTGGCATATTGAACAGAATGCTGGATTTCGATCATTTATTAGAAAAAGAAATTTTAACAAAAAAAACAGCCCAGAATAAAATAAGACATTTTATACAATTTCATTTCGATTTCCTTGAAAATAACCGCGAAATGACATCAATTTTATTTGCTGAAGATATGTTCGATCAAAGTGATATACTGCGAAAACGACTTCTATTTATTATACAAAAAAGAAGAAGTTTGTTAACTCCCATAATTGATGAAGGAAAATTGAATAACGAAATTGTTGATGTTGATACCCCTGACTTATTAACCATAATTTTGGGAATGATAAGAATGATCGTTTTGGAATGGCGGTTGAGTAATTTCAGTTTTCCTTTATCTCAGAGAGGGAAGAATGCAATTAAAACATTAGAAGAATTAATTTTTAAGAATTGACAAAAAAGGAATTTTTTTTAATTTAATGTTAGTGAACGATAACAAACATAATTTAATGGACAAAGCAACTAAAAATATTTTGAATAAAGAAATAGAATGGAAGCTAATAAATCTGATTGACACCATATACAGTGCAGAAGGCTTTCAAAAAATTCCAATGAAAAAACTTGCTAAGGAACTTCGTATTAGTAAAAAAACTATCTATAGGATTTTTACTTCGAAGGCAGAACTGGTCAAAAGAGTATTAGTAGAAAAACTGAGATATGCTTACACAACTATTGTAGCTGTTATTCAGGCAAAAACAAATATTGTAGAAAAGTTCATCGAGCTTTCAAATATGATTCAAGAACACTTTGTCTTATTCAACGAGGAGTCATTAAAGTTACTAGCGCATTATCACCCCAATCTTGCGGAAGAAATATTCAAGTTTCGAAACGAACGGGTAATCCCACTAGTTAAACTTTTATTAAGAGTAGGGAGAAAGAAAAAAATAATTTCCGACACACCCGATGAAATTATAATAAAAGTTTTTACAACTTCTCTCGGGTCTATTGCGCAAATGAAAAACAAATTTGATAAAGCATCTTATCAAAAAACATTCGAAGCAGCTTTTGAAATGTTGTTAACTGGAATTCTTACAAAAAAAGGAAAGCAATTATTAATTAATAAAAGGATAAACAATGAAAACAATTAAAATAACGACACTTTTCATATTCTTATTGTTACTTGCTGGATGCGGCAATACTGATAACAATACTTTTATCGAAGGTACCGGTACAATTGAATCTACAAATGTAATTGTCAGTTCAAGAAATGCCGGCGAAATAAATTCAATATTATTTGCCGAAGGTGAGCACGTTAATGTAGGCGATACAATTTTAATTATAGATTACGAAGTTCTTGAATATCAATTGGAACAGGCTTTGGCTGGTGAACAAATTGCACAGGCTCAACTCGATTTAATGCTAAAAGGGGCAAGAAGTGAAGATATAAACCAAGCTGAAGAGATGATGAACCAAAGCGAAATAAATTTTAACACTGCGAAAAATGATTTTGAAAGGTATAAACAACTGTGGGAAAGCAAATCAATCTCAAAGAAGCAATTCGAAGATATGACCGCCCGATATGATGTTACATTGGCTCAATATAATTCAGCTAAAGAAAACTATCAGAAAGTAAAGAAATTTTTCCGCCCGGAAGAAATTGAACAAGCAAAAGGTAATGTTAAAAAAGCTAAAGCTTCTGTTGATCTCCTCAAAAAGAATATCCGCGATAGTTATGTAACCTCTCCGTTAACAGGTTTTATCGTTAAAAAATTTATTGAGGTTGGCGAAACTGTAACACCAATGTCATCATTATTTAAAGTTTCAAACCTATCAACTGTTGAACTGGTAATTTATGTATCTGAAGTTGAACTGGGGAAAATTAAACTTGGACAAAATGCAGAAGTAACTATTGATACTTACCCGGATAGAAAGTATGAAGGCAAAGTAACCTATATATCACCGGAGGCAGAGTTCACTCCTAAAAATGTTCAAACAAAAGATGAAAGAACAAAACTTGTCTTTGCTGTAAAAATAGAAGTTGTTAACAAAGACTTTGACTTGAAGTCAGGTATGCCCGCAGACGCAATAGTTCATTTATAAATCGAATACGAGAAAATAAAAATGGAAGCTGTAATTAAAATAAATGAATTAAGAAAAAGCTACGGTTCGATTGTGGCAGTTGATGGTGTTAGCTATGAAGTTAAGCGTGGTGAAATGTTTGGATTAGTTGGACCTGATGGCGCGGGAAAAACTTCTACAATGAGAATGTTGGTTGGATTATTAAATCCCGATGCAGGTAATGCAGAAGTTTTGGGATATGATCTGCTGACACAAAAAAATTTAATCAAGGATGGAATTGGATATTTGTCACAGCGATTCTCTCTCTACGGCGATCTTTCAATTGATGAAAACATCGAATTCTTTGCAGATATACACGGTGTTAAAAATTATAAAGAACGACGAAATGAGTTACTTGAATTTACAAGATTAACTCCGTTCAGGGATCGTCTTGCAGATAAACTTTCAGGCGGAATGAAACAAAAACTTGCGCTTGCTTGTACTTTAATTCATAAACCCAAAATTATTTTTCTTGATGAACCAACTACCGGAGTTGATCCGGTATCAAGAAGAGATTTTTGGAAAATTCTGTCAAATCTTCTTAAAGATGGTATTACAATTTTTATGACTACTCCTTATCTCGATGAGGCTGAAAGATGTAACAGAATTGCTTTAATGGATAAGGGAAAGATCATCAGTTGTGATACACCAAAGAATGTAAAAGATTCAATGCATATGCAAGTAATTGAAATTGTTTGCAGTCCTATTAGAGCTGCCTATAGTATCATAAAAACTTCAACTGAATTTGAAGTGCAAATGTATGGCGATAGACTGAATGTTTCAGTTTTTGAATATGAGCGTGATTATGCAATAATTAAAAAGTTATTTGATGAAAATTCTATAATCGAAACGGATAAAAGATTAATTACTCCATCCCTTGAAAATGTTTTTATCCATTTGATGAACAAACCCCAAAACGTTGGATTAACTTAAAGTAAGCAGAAATTAAAAAAGGAAATGAAAATGAAAAAGGTATTAATATTAATTCTTGTTGCCGGCTCTTTATTCGCGCAAGAAAAAGTTTTAACCCTAAAAGAAAGTCTGGAAATTGGATTGCAGAACAGCAAGAGTCTGAAAATCTCACAATCAAAAATAAATTATTCTGATGCCAAAGTTTCAGAAATAAACAGCCAGTTTTTACCACAGTTTAAACTGTTCGGAAATTATACAAGGTTGAGCGATAACATTCCAGCGTTTGAATTTACATCACCGTTTTTTCCGAATGCACTAAAAGTTTCTGAGCCTCTTTATAATAACTATACTTTTAAGTTAGGGTTTACTCAGCCTTTGTTTACCGGCTTCAAACTTCTTTCTTCCAGAAGTGCGGCAAAGTATAATTTACAAGCTTCAGAAAGTGATTACTCTAAAGAAGAAAACGAAGTAGCATTT
>PFVB01000228.1 GCA_002790395.1 Ignavibacteriales bacterium CG_4_9_14_3_um_filter_34_10
CTTTTTTTGATAGTAAATTTAAGAAATTTTTTCTTATCAACCTTTAATTCTGAATTTTGATTAAAAAAAGTTTTAATTAATATAAAATTTTACTTGCAAGAGCGACTGTTATATTCTATTTTAACTGTGAAAATTGTTCTAAATCGTGTGTTGATAATTTGTTGATAATTTCTTTCCGTGAAACGTTTCACAGAACCTTAATTATTTAATTTGTTGTGATACAAACCTCCTTTTTGTTCATTAAAATTAAGTGGATTCTGTAAACAATTACAAAACAAGGGGTTACAATATCTGTTTAATGTTTATAAGTTGTGAGCAATTTTTTTTGCCAGAGTTAGAAATTAAAAAACAAACTAAAAATTGAGTTTTTGAAATGTGTCTTTTGTGGATAACTAAATAATGAATGAAAATATTGATGCAAGTCTAAGTATTACAAAGCATTGGAAGCTTTTCCTTGAAATTATAAAAAATAACGTCCCTGCTTTATCTTATAATACTTGGTTTTTACCTATCAAACCGATTGAAATTAAGGATAACATTTTAAAAATTCAGGTACCCAATAATTACTTTATTGAATGGATTGACGAGCACTTCAACACTTTGATCACTCAAGCAACAAAACAAGTGCTTGGAGAAGAAGGAAAATTAGTTTACATAATTTATGACGATTTTATTCCCGATCAGGAAAAAGATGATTTTCAATCCGCGCCTGTCGAGAAAAACTCGATTTCCGTTTCTGAAAACAACATAAAATTTGAGTCACACATAAACCCGCGCTATAAATTTGAAAATTTCATAAAGGGCGAAGGAAATCAATTGGCACGGGCTGCTGCAATTGCAATCGGCGAGAATCTAGGCGAAACATCTTTCAATCCATTTTTTATTTACGGTGGAGTTGGCCTTGGAAAAACACACCTGATTCATGCAATTGGAAATGCAGTTCTTTCTAAGTCTCCAGAAAAGAAAGTTATCTATTTATCCACTGAACATTTTACCGTTGAATTTGTTGACTCCATCCAAAATGACAGGATAACTGAGTTTTCAAACTTTTATAAAAGCATGGACATATTGATTATTGATGATATTCAATTTCTCATCGGTAAGGAAAAAACGCAGGACCTTTTTTTCCATATTTTCAATACTTTGCATCAATCGGGAAAACAAATTGTACTTTCAAGCGATAAACCTCCAAAAGATTTGAAAGGACTGAACGAGAGACTTGTTTCACGATTTCAATGGGGCTTAACCGCCGATATTCAGCCTCCGGATTATGAAACAAGAATTGCAATTTTGAAAAACAAAAGCATTAGTTACGGAATTGATATTTCTTCTGAAATAGTTGAATATATTGCCATGAATATTACTTCAAACATTCGGGAACTTGAAGGATGCCTGATTAAAATTTTAGCAAGCTCTTCACTCAACTCAAAAGAAATTGATATGAATCTTGCCAAGAAAATTGTGAAAGAAGTTTCAACCAGCAGAGAAGTAACTGTTTCGATTGACTATATAACAAAAATTGTTTGCAATTATTACAATGTTGAGGAAAACAAAGTCCGCGAAAAAAACCGACGCAAAGAGGTTGTGATGGCTCGACAACTTGCAATGTTTCTTTCAAAACAACTAACAAAATCATCTCTGAAAACCATCGGGCTTCATTTTGGAGGAAGAGATCACTCGACGGTTATTCACGCATATAATTCAATTGAAGATCAA
Organism: Ignavibacteriales bacterium CG_4_9_14_3_um_filter_34_10; assembly: GCA_002790395.1. Lineage (GTDB taxonomy): Bacteria > Bacteroidota > Ignavibacteria > Ignavibacteriales > Melioribacteraceae > UM-FILTER-34-10. Next base: position 1,717 of record PFVB01000228.1, read on the forward strand.
ATCTCCAGCGACGCTACAATGAAAGAGACTGTAGAAAATCTTAAATCAAAAATTGAACTTGGAACCAGTTAAAGTTCAGTTTAACAGTTCTATTAATTTTTGATGAATATATTTTCCCGAAGCGATTATACCTTTTCCATTGAGAGCTTCATTTCCATGATAATCTGTTATTACTCCGCCGGCACCCTTTATAATTGGAATTAAAGCTGTTAAATCCCACTTTGACATAATCGGATCAATCATTATATCAGCAAAACCCGAAGCCAACAAATAATATCCATAACAATCGCCCCAGTTTCTATACAGTTTCACCTGCTTAATCAGGTTATTAAATTTTTCGCCGTTTTGATATTTATAAACATTTAAATGGTCGGTTGTGAGCAAAACTGCATTTTCAATTTTTTTGCATTCTCTGATAAAAACCTTTTTACCATTAAGTTGGGTTGAGAAATTATTTCCAATCATAAGTTCACCTGTAATAGGCTGATTAATAGCACCCCAAACAGGATTTCCATTTTTTGTCAGCGCAATTAATGTTCCGAAAGAAAGGGCTCCACATATAAAACTTTTCGTTCCGTCAATCGGATCGAGAACCCATTTATATTCTGCTTGCTCGTTGTGGCTTCCAAATTCCTCGCCGATAATTCCGTGTTCAGGAAAACTCGTTTCAATCATTTCCCGCATTTTTTCCTCAGCAAGTTTATCTGCAATTGTCACTGGTGATTTATCGCTTTTTGTATCAATTTTAATTTCTTGTCGAAAATATTTTCGAATAATTTTTCCGCTTTCTTCGGCTAAGCGTTTTATGAATTCGACAAATTCTGTTTCCATCTTTTCCTCATTTTTAATATTATTAGACAATCAATTTTATAAAGCAAACACTACATATCAAAAATTTTTCTGTTTATATTTGCCAATAAAATAATAGAACTGTGTTACTAGAAGCAAACAATAAGAATATAAAGCTTGCTGCAAAATTAATAAATGATGGCGATGTTGTAGCGTTTCCCACCGAAACCGTTTATGGTCTTGGCGCTGATGCTTTGAATCCAAAAGGTGTGATTAAGATTTTTGAAATAAAAAAAAGACCGCGGTTTAATCCGTTAATTGTTCATATTGCCAACAAGGAGGCAATAAAAGAGTTTTCACGAAAACATGATCCAAGAATTTTTGATTTGATCAAAGAATTTTGGCCCGGTCCTTTAACTTTGGTTTTGAAGAAGAAAAAAATCATTCCGGATATTGTAACCGCAGGAAATGATACGGTTGCTTTACGAATGCCAAACCACAAAGTTGCTTTAAAGCTGATTGAGTATTCGGGCAAACCAATTGCTGCACCCAGTGCAAATTCGTTTGGTTTCCTAAGTCCAACAGACCCACAGCACGTTGAAAAACAACTTGGCGAGAAAATAAAAATTATTCTTGACGGCGGAAGAAGCAATGTGGGCGTTGAATCAACAATTATTTCCTTTGTCGGCAAAGACCCTGTTTTACTTAGGCCCGGCGGGCTTCCGGTTGAAATAATTGAGTCGGTAATCGGAAAAATAAATTTCAGTGAAGAATATTCCGACAAACCAATTTCGCCCGGTCAATTAAGATCTCATTACGCTCCTAAAATTCCGATCGGTTTTTTGACTGAGACAAGTATCAGAAAAAATTCTGACAAAAAAATAGGTGCATTATTTTTTAAAGAAAATTTATTCGATAGTGTTTTTGTTTATGAAAAATTTTTGAGCCCTTCCGGTGATTTGAACGAAGCAGCTGTAAACTTTTTTAAGTATTTGCATGAACTTGAAAATAAAGATATCGATATTATTCTTTGCGAAAAATTACCTAAAAAAGGATTGGGGTTTGCAATTATGGACAGACTCCAGAAAGCCGTAAATAAATATCTGTAACAAAAAACTTTTTTCCGGTTTCAATATTTATATTGAATTGTTGTTTTCTTTAAATAAAATATTTCTATAATTTTCCAATTGAAAATGAAAGAATCTAATTTTAATGAAATATCTTTTCTGCCGCTCCTTCAGCAGGTAATCAATTTTGCTTCGGATGCTATAAGTGTTCTCAATTTGGAATACAAATACATTTATATCAACAAATCATTCGAAATCCTGTTTGGTTTTTCTAAGGAAGAGTTGATTGGAAATTCCAGCAATTTTTTATCTTCACCCAAAAATTCCGGCGCGTTGAACAGAAAAATTTTACGAGATACTCGTTCCGGCGGTTGGGAGGGAGAATATTTAGGATTAAGAAAAGATGGCAGCGAACTTTCTCTTCATCTAAAAACGACATTGCTAAAAGATGAATCCGGTAAACCTGTTGGAATCATTGCTTCTTCTCACGATTTGACAATTCTGAAGGAAAAGGATAAGTCATTAAAAGATACAGAATTGCGATTTAAAGATTTGTTTGAAAACATTAAAGATGTTGTTTACGAAAGCACGCCGAATGGAAAATTGTTGAATATAAATCAAGCCGGTCTCGATTTGTTCGGCTATTCATCCAAAGAAGAATTAATGCGTTGTGATATTTCCGAAACACTTTATGCGGATCCCTCCGAAAGAGAAGTATTTAAGTCAATACTTGAAAAAGAAGGCTCTGTAAATAATTACGAAATAAACCTGCGGAATAAATTTGGCGATGAAATTACTGTACTTGAAACATCAACCGCGGTTAAAGATGAAACCGGAAAAATTGTTGCTTATCGTGGAATTATCAGAGATATAACCGAAGACAAAAACCGAGACTTGCTTCTGCATGATTATCTTGAAGAACTTGCAAAAACAAATGAGCAGGTAAGAATTTCAGAGGCTGAATTAAAAAGAACAAACATGGAAAAGGATAAATTTTTTTCTATTATTGCTCATGATTTAAAGAATCCGTTTAATTCTCTTCTCGGTTTATCGGAAATTTTAATCGAGGATATCGAAATATTATCAAAGGAAGAAATTGTCGATTTCTCATCAAGCATCCACTCTGCATCAAGAAACATTATGCAGCTTCTGAACAATCTTTTGGACTGGGCAAGAATTCAAACCGGAAGAATTAAGCATGACCCGGAAAACATTGATATGCAGGAACTTATTGGCGAAAACATTGAGTTGTTGAATCAAACTGCAAAAACCAAAAAGATAAATCTTTATTCGGAAATAAATTTTCCCTCAATGATATTTGCAGATAAATATATGATTAATTGTGTGGTACAAAATTTAATTACAAACGCAATTAAATTCACAAAAGAAAATGACTCGATTTCTGTTACTTCTGTTGATTCTGACAAAAATTTTACGTTTGCTGTTAAAGACACCGGAATTGGTATCAAACCAGAAGACCAAGCAAAACTTTTCAAAATAGATTCTCACCATTCAACCAAAGGAACAAATAACGAAGCAGGAACGGGGCTTGGCTTGATACTTTGCAAAGAGTTGATCGAAAAGAACAACGGTTCAATTTGGGTTGAAAGTGAAGTTGGAAAAGGAACCGCATTTTACTTCACTTTACCCAAAACGAAATTTTAAATCACCTTACGCATAGTTTATAACATTGTCATTATGAACCTGCCTGTCGGCAGACAGGCTTGTTTTAGAATCTTCTTTTGTTAAGTTTTTCCGATGCTGAAATAAAACTTGCCTAACGGCAGTCAGGTTCAGCACGACAAATGCGTATGGTGATATTATAATTAATCCAGATTTTTATTTCCCACATAAATTATTTTTCTAATCGAATCAAACTGGAGGTATGGATAATCCTCCCGAATTTTCTCAATTGCGTCTGAGGCGTTTATTCTTTGCATACGCAATCTTTTGAATTTCTTTTTTATCTGATAATCGCGTAAAGTTTTCTCATTCAATAGATTTCTGCTGTTTAAGATTTGGTATACCTCATCGCTGATTAATTCTGAAAGCGGATTTTCGTGATTTTGATTTTCCGGCATATTAATCTCCTATGATATCTTGTTGTGAAAAATACAATTATTGAAAATTTTCGCGGGGCTGCAAAATGAATTATTTGAGAGTAATATGATTGACTTAAAATTGTGGGAAATTAAGATACCGTCAATCAAAAAGAAAAAACAAAAAATAAGCTTCATACTAAATCCAGATTGTTGTTAGAATAAAGTAGAACTTATTGCTATAATTTTCCTTTCAATTGTTATTAACGTGGTCAAAACTATTTTATAATTAAATAAAATGCAAGTACAAAAATCATATCTGCTTATTTAATTGAATTAGTGCATTTTTCACAAGCTCTTCAATTGTTATTGATGGTTTGCTTTCCATAATCTGCCGAATAACGTTTGTGGCGGTTTTTTGATTATAGCCCAAATTTGTTAATGCCAGCACAGCATCGTTTTTAATTGAAAATCCGGAAACCCTTGAAACATCAATCTGATCCAGAGAATCAATTTTATCTTTTAATTCAAGTATCATTCGTTCTGCTGTTTTCCTGCCTACTCCGGGCGTTGCTGTTAATCTTGAAAGATTTCCAAATTTAAGCGATTCTTTCAAGTCATCAATTTGAATTGCTGAAAGAATGCTTTGGGCAATTTTAGGACCAATTCCGCTCACACTTATAAGCAGTTCAAACATTTCCTTTTCATCAATTGTCCAAAAACCATATAAATCAAGAGCATCTTCTTTAACATTCAAATATGTAAACAATGCAACTGTTTCAGTTTCATCCGGAATTTTTTCAAACGTACTGATTGAAATATTTATTAAGTATCCAACACCGGAAACATCAAGAATTATTTTTGTCGGTTTCTTTAAAACAATTTTTCCTGTTAAATATCCTATCATATTGATCAACCGTTAATTATTAAATGTTTGTTTTTTTCTAAAAAATCTTTCCAGTTTTTTCCTTTGGATTTCAAAACTGAATTCATCCCGAATGAATGACAAATTGCAACTGCAAGTGCGTCGGTTTCATCAAACTTGATTTTTTTTTCATCAAGCCCAAGTAATTTTTTAACCATATACTGAACCTGTTCTTTGGATGCGGCGCCATTTCCGACAACTGCTTTTTTAACTTCCCTTGGTGAATATTCTCCGATTTCCAAATTATTATGATACGCAGCAAGAACAGAAACACCTCGTGCATAACCGATTTTCATTGCCGACTGAACGTTCTTGCCATAAAAAGCTGTTTCAATTGCAAATTGGTTAGGTTTGAATTTTTTACAAAGTTTATTTATTTCAGAATAAATAATGTCTAATCGTAAAGGTATGTCTTCGCCGGGCGGAAGTTTTATTACACCCGAATGAATTTTTATGAACTCAAAATTTTTATAACGAACAATCCCGAAACCAGTAAATAATGTTCCGGGATCAATTCCTAAAACTATCATTGTAATTTACATTTCCTGAAAATCAGCATTTGTGAAAACATTTTGAACTTCATCGCTGTCTTCAAGAGCATCAATTATTTTCATGGCTTTTTCAGCCGTTTCTCCCGAAAGCTCAATCAGGTTTTTTGCAACCCATTGCAAAGAAGCGTTTGTGATTTTAAGTTTTGCATCAATTAATTTTCTTCGAACCGGTTCAAAATTTTCAATTGATGTTGAAACCTCAAAAAAAGTATCTTCTGTTTGAAGATCGTCTGCTCCGGCTTCAATTGCTATATCAAACATTCCTTCTTCTGTCATGCTTTCTTTTTCAACAATTATTATTCCTTTTCTTTCAAACATCCAGGCAACCGAGCCCGATTCGCCCAAACTTCCTCCGTGTTTGCTGAATAAATGCCGGACTTCTGCAACTGTTCGATTCTTGTTGTCAGTCAAACTTTCCACAAGAATTGCAATTCCGCCGGGACCATATCCCTCGTAAATCATTTCTGAATAACTTACGCCTTCCAATTCGCCAGTAGCTTTTTTAATTGCCCGTTCAACATTTTCGGCCGGCATGTTGGCTGCTTTTGCATTATCAACAACAAGCCTCAGTCTCGGATTTGCATCCGGATCGCCGCCGCCCATTTTGGCAGCTACCATCAATTCCTTAATGATTTTGGTAAATAATTTTCCTCTTTTTGCATCAATCGATGCTTTTTTTCTTTTAATTGTAGCCCACTTTGAGTGACCTGACATATATAACTCCTAAGAATTTATTGTTATTCGCTTAGTTTCAAATCTTTTAATCTTAGCTGTGGGTAAGATAATCCATTTTTCTGTATTTTTTCAATCGTAAAAACAATATCAAGCAAATTTTTTGTCGGGATAATTTGATCTTTAATGTTTTTCTCAACAAGCATATCATAGTAAGTGCCTAAACCAAATCCAATCGTATCAAAAACTTTGTCATTTCCATTTTGCTTGACCGAAAAAACCAAATGTCCGTTTCCGACTAATTTGGGAATGTTAGAAATCTGGACTTGTTCTGCAACAAAAACAGGGCGCATATTTCCCGGCCCAAATGGTGCAAATTGTTCAAGTATTCTTAAAAACTTAGGGGAAATTTCTGAGAGATGAATTTTTGAATCAATTTTTATTTCCGGGAGAACATCGTCTCCGGAAAGAGTTTTTTTCAAAATTTCATTAAATCTGATTTTGAATTCCTCTAACTTGTCAAGTTCAATTGCAACTCCGGCTGCTGCTTCATGTCCGCCAAATTGAATAAGAAGATCTTTGCAACTATTTAATGCTTCATAAATATTGAAGCCTGAAATACTTCTTGCAGAACCTTTTGCAATACCGTCAATCGTTGTAAGCATGATTGTTGGACGATAATATTTTTCAACTAACCGGGAAGCAACTATTCCGATTACTCCCGAATGCCAGTTTTCGTTATGTAAAATAATTCCAAGTTCCGAATTGAAATTAACGTTCTCCTCAACCAATTTAACAGCATGTGAGAATGTCATTTCGTCTATTTTTCTTCGCTCTGCATTTTCTTCTTCAAGAATTCTGGCAAGCCGGTTTGCTTCTTCCTGATCTTCTGTTATAAACAATTCAACAGCCCGCTGTGCATCACCCATTCTTCCAACAGCATTAATTCTTGGTGCAAGCGTAAAAACCACCTGCCCCGAATTTATTTCTCCGGGTGTTAATCCAGCAACGCTTATAAGTGCCTGAATTCCCGGACGTGGATTTTTATTGATTGCTTCGAGTCCTTTTTTTACAAAAACTCTGTTCTCATCTGTCAAAGAAACAATATCCGCAGCGCCAGCTAAAGCAACAAGATCAAGGTATTTCAACGGAATATCTTTTTGCCCGATTCTATCGGCAATTGCCCGCGTAAGTTTAAACGCAACGCCGGCACCGGATAAAAACTTAAACGGGTAATTACAGCCCGGTTTTATCGGGTCAAGAACAGCAATTGCATTTGGAATTTTTTCTTTTGGCTGGTGATGATCACAAACAATTGAATCAATTCCGAGTAGTTTTGCGTAATCAATTTCTTCTACCGCTGTAATTCCGCAGTCTACTGAAATCATCAAATTAACTTTATTTTCTTTTAAGTGGTCAATACTTTCTTTTGAAATTCCATATCCATCGGTTAATCTGTTTGGTATGTAAAATTCAATGTCTGCGCCCAATTCTTTTAAGTAGAGATAGACAATTGCTGCCGAGCAAGTTCCGTCGACATCATAATCACCAAAAACACAAACTTTTTCTCTTTTGGTAATCGCATCTATTACTCTTTTTGCTGCAACCTCCATTCCATCCATCAGATATGGATTGTAGAGCATATCTAATTCGGGCCGAAAAAATTTTTTTGCCTCAAAAAAATTGGATACACCTCTTCGCAGCAGCAATTTTGCCAGAATAACAGAAATATTTAAACTGTCTGCTAAAGCCAGTGCGGCTTTTTCATCAATATTATTTGATATCTTCCATCGTTTTTTTAACATATTATAAGAACATTGAAGAAAAAAAGACGATCCAAGTAATAAGCCGAATTCTGTTCCCCTTGCGGGGCGGCAATTATTTGTCTCGATTCAATATTGCTATTGAATTCCAGCGATCTACCCGAAAGCACACAAAGCGAACAACTTTGTTCGTTTTTCAACGAAGGCTTTCTGCTCGACCTTGCTCCAAGTGGGGTTTGCACTGATTTCACTTACGTGAAACTCCCTTTCGGGACCTCCAATATTACTACTGAAGCGGTAGGCTCTTACCCTGCCTTTTCACCCTTTCCCCATAAAGAGGTGGTTTGCTTTCTGTTGCACTTTCCGTATTCCAAAATGGAACCCCGGACGTTATCCGGCACCTTGTTCTATGGAGTTCGGACTTTCCTCTACTCTCGCAAATCAATTGGAAGTAGCAATTGCCTAACTTGAATCATCAATATTCTTCTGATTTTAATTTAATATTACTTACTTTTAACTAACTGTCTGTAATATAATAAAAATCTAATCTTAAAACATTAAGAATTTTTTCTTTGACGAAAATTTTAATTTAACTAATCAGTTTTGAGATAAAAGTAAGAGTTTCAGAATCCGAGTCTGTAATTAAAATTTTTATTACCGCCATAATCGGAATTGCGAGAAACATGCCGGCAAGCCCCCAAATGTAACCCCAAATTAATAGAGAGAATAGTATAAACAATGGATTTAGTCCAAGTTTATTACCCATAATTTTAGGCTCGACATAATTGCCAATTATGTTTTGTATTACCGAAGCGAAAACCGCAAATAATACTGCCTTGCTGATTGAATTGAATTGCAAAAACAAAGTCAGCATTGGTAAAATCACCGCTATTATTGACCCGAAATTTGGAATGAAGTTCAACAAGAAAGTTAATACTATCCAAATAACAATAAAATCAACATCGAAGACATACAGAATTATTCCAATGATCATTGCTGTTAAAAGACTGATAAAGATTTTTGTGATAATATAACTTTGAATTTTTGCCGGAATATCTTTTATCCTTTTTTCCAACCTTGAATCGTCAAGTCCGGAATATTTTTCTTTGACGACTTCCAGCACTCTGTCATATCCTGTGTTTAGAAAAATAAAATAAAATAGTATAAGGAAAACTGCTGATATAAATGACATCGTTGAAGAGAAAACCCCACCGAAAATTTGTGATATGTTATCTCGATTAAAAATATAACCCGAAACCTCTTCCTCTTTTAGATTGAAGATTTTACCATATTGAGCAAAAACCAAGGCAAATTTCTTTTCATAAATTGGAAGTGCCTCTGCAAACTGAGCCGCAGAAGATATTATAATACTTATTAATCCCCAGATTAAAACCGAAATAATCGAAAGATTGAAAATAGTAGCGATCGAAATGGGAATTTTCTTTGAAGATAAAAATCTGTTTATTGGCATAAAAACCAAAACAAAGAAATATGCAATTATGAGTGGCAAAAAAATATGTTGCAGTGTTTTTAATATATACAAAACCACTACTATTCCAATAATTGAAATAAAAAATGTTTGTATTCCGTAATTTTTATTTTGCTTCATATATAACTCAAATTTTCCTTCAGAAAGATATTAAATTTGATTAAAATACTTGCAGTGATAAAAACTTTTATCTAGAAAAATAATGGATACTTCTAAAAAACTTTTTGATTTAAAGAAAACAAACAAAGCATTGTGGAACGGCAAAAAGGGCGGTGTTTAGGTTGAATTGTCAAACAACAATGAAAACGTTTTGCTTTTTACAGACAAGCAGGAAATCAAACAGTTATCGGAATTTTTAATCTGTCAAATTCCAAACAGGCTGTTGAAATAAAAACAAACGAAATAACAAAAAAATATTTTACTGTCTTTGCCGGTAAAACAGAACTTATACCTTCCAAATTGGTTTTATCACTCAATCCGTGGGAATATTATGTTTACGAAACACGCTAATCAACATAAGCAATTAACCCTTTGAGGTAAAAGCTTTCCGGAAAATTGGACGCTATCGGATGATCCAAGGCTTGCTTGAGATGACCGATAAATTTCATTTCTCTTTTAGCATCCAATGCAGCGTCAGCAACAATTTTTTGAAACAAGTCTGCCGGAATTAATCCTGAACATGAAAAGGTAATCAGCATTCCGCCTTTATTAAGAAGGTTCAATGCATTCATGTTGATATCTTTATAACCGCGAGCTGCTCTATCAACATTTGCTTTTGAGTCTGCAAATTTCGGCGGATCTAAAATAATTAAATCAAACTTTCTGTTTTCTTCTTTAAATTTTCTGAGAGTTTTAAATACATCGGCACAGATATTTTCATGTTTATCTTTTTCGATGTCATTCAGTTCGAAGTTTTTTTTGGCAATATCCAAAGCCTCTTGCGATGAATCAACATTGGTAACTTTTGTTGCACCACTTAAAATTGCATTGACTGAAAAACCGCCTGTATATGAAAAGCAATTTAATATTTCTTTTTCCTTTGCATAATTTCTGACTGTCAATCTGCTTTCTCTCTGATCAATATACATTCCTGTTTTGTGTCCGGTTTTAATATTGACAAAGAAGTTCAAATTATTTTCTTTTATTTGAATAAGATCTGCAGGCTCTTCTCCATAAAGTAGTCCCTTCTTCTGATTCAATCCTTCTTTTGCCCTTATATCTGAATCCGATCTTTCATAAATGGTTTTGGGTGAAAAATTCTTTTTGATTATTTCAACAATTTCTCCCTTGAATCTTTCAACACCTGCAGATAAAAACATACAGACAAAAGTCTCGTCATACTTATCAATAATTAATCCGGGTACGCCGTCAGATTCTGAATAAAACACTCTGTAAGCATTCGTGTCATTTGCGATCAGTTTTTTTCTCATTTTTTCTGCGTGTAATATTTTTTCAGAAATAAATTCGGAATCGATTTTTTGGTTTTCATCAAAAGACCATATTCTCACTCGTATTTGTGAATCTTTAGAAAACGTTCCCCTGGCAATCCATGATTTAGTAAAAGTAAGAACATCAACAATTTCACCGTTTTCTATATCTGATCCCTCTTTTTCAATTGCACCGCTGAAAATCCACGGGTGCTTGCGTAATAAAGATTTTTCACGACCTTTTTTAAGTATAATTTTTTTCATTTAACTTTGGTTTGTGATTAAAAATATTTTCGTTTGTCTAAGTTAATTAATAAGTGGATTAAATATGTCAGGTGTTTCAATAAAAAAAGTAATTAAAGACGTTCATCATCTCTTGAAAACAACAAAGCCAAAAAATTCAAGAAGTTCCTATTGGGAATTATTAAAAGAGCAAGCTTTCAGCGAAGGAACATGGGATGATAACTTTATTACGGAAATAAAAAATAAAATTCTTTCTCAGTTAGAAAAGTTTAATGCAAAAGAAATTAAAAAGTTATGGGACGAGTCAGACGCTTCTATTAAAAATCTTGTGGTTGAAGAAAGCCTTACTGCAGCACAGTTAAAAGATGATGTGAGTGAAGAAATTTTAAATACTGTCTTTGATTCTTTGGACGAAAGAAATTTCAGCGAGCCGATTTTTCAGAGTGATTATGTTGCCGAGGAAGGCGATGACGACGCTCTTGATCCAGATGAGTTAGATGGATTTTCTGATGATAGCAATCCGCCGGAAGATGAGGATTTTGATGCTAACAAATTATAGTCCGGAAAATTAAATGAAGATGTTTGATAAAATAATTCTTCCCGGGTTAGAAAAACAGTTCCGCCTGCTTGAAAATAACGTTCCTTTGCTTGGCAAAAAGAGTTTAGTTGCAGGTGCGGGCAGCGAAGAAGTTGCAAAAAGGCTTTTTGCCGCTTCCCATGAAGGCGTTGAGTTTATTGTTGATAATTACGATTCATTAATCAATTCACGGCTATCAATACAAAAGGAAGAGGGGGTTAATTGTTCTTTGATGGAATATCATTCCACTGATTTTGGAAACAATTCCTTTGATTTAATTTACGCCCAAGCATCAATATCTTCCTCTCTTCATAGAAAAATATTACTCGAATTTTTCAGATTGCTAAAACCATCCGGTTATTTTTGCGTTGGTGAAGTTGTGAAGATACAAAATAGCATTCCAAGATTTGTTGAGGAGATATTAACTCTATCGGATTTAGTTCCGGTTACTCTTGATGAATTGACCACACAGTATGAATCAATCGGTTTTCAAATTATTGAGCAAGTTGATCTTTCGCAAACATTTAAAGACTACCTGAAAATTGCCAGCGATAAAGCAGAAAGAATTAAAAGCTCTTTTGAAGAAAACGAAAAAGCATTTTATAAAAAATGGCTTAATCGTTTTTCACACGAAGCCAATTCATTCTTAAAACACGGCGGCGATAAATATATTGGATTTCATGCTTTCGTTTTGCAAAAAGGAGAATAAAAATTAAAAAGAACGATTTAATTGATTTGGAAATACTGGATCTTGCTTTTGAAGGCAAGGGAATTGCTAAAGTAAAAACAGAACCCGCCGGAAAATATTTTACCGTCTTTATTGATGGTGCGTTTCCCGGTGATAAAGTTACTGCTCGGATTATAAAGAAAAAAAGTAATTACGCAGAAGCCCGCGTTGTTGAAATTATAAAACCATCACAATTGCGAGTGCAGCCTTCGTGCAATTATTTTGGGGTTTGCGGCGGATGCAAGCAGCAGTCGCTTGATTATAAATCACAGCTTTTTTACAAACAAAAGCAAGTTGTAGAAACCATACAAAAAATTGGTGGAATAAAAGATTTTTTAATTGAAGATATTGCCGGATCAGCAAACATTTATTTTTATAGAAACAAACTTGAATTTTCTTTCTCTGATAAACCTTGGCTCACAAAAGAAGAATTGTTGTCTGATCAAATCTTTACTAAAAATTTTGCGTTGGGTTTTCATATTCCAAAAATCTATGATAAAATTCTTGATATAAATGCGTGTTGGCTTCAATCGGAACTGAGCAACAAAGCATTAAACTTTACTCGCAAGTTTTTTCTGGAAAAAAATGTGACTGCGTATTCTACAAAAACTCATGATGGTTTTTTAAGAAATTTGGTTATCAAGCAATCTGGGAAAACAAAAGATTTGATGGTTAATTTGGTAACTTCGGAAGAAAATCCCGATTTGTTAAACCAATATTCATTAGCATTGAGACAAAATCTCCCTGAAGTGACAACGGTTGTAAACAACATCAACAAGAAACTCTCGCAAGTTGCTTATGGTGACTATGAAGTTGTTTATCACGGCAGTGGTTTTATATATGATTTTATTGGCGAATATAAATTCCGTGTGAGTGCGAATTCATTCTTTCAGACTAATACTGTTCAGGCTGAAAATCTTTACAATTGCATTGTTGCCTTTGCGGAATTTAAAAAGGGAGATATTGTTTACGATTTGTTTTCCGGAGCAGGAACCATTTCTCTTTTTATCTCAAAATTAGTTCAAAGTGTTTTTGCTTTTGAATCTGCTGAAACTTCAATTGCAGATGCAAAAACAAATACTGATATAAATTCAGTTGGAAACGTTCTTCATTTTAATTCCGATTTAAATAAAAGCATACTCAATTTTATCTCGACAAAAAAAACACCAAAGCCCAATGTTATTATAACCGATCCACCAAGAAATGGAATGCATCAAAACACGATTGATGATATTCTTGCTCTATTGCCCGAAAAAATAATTTATGTTAGTTGTAATCCTGCAACACAAGCTCGAGATATTAAATTATTGTGCGAAAACAAATATGATCTGATAAAGATAAAACCATTCGATATGTTTCCGCACACTTTTCACATTGAAAATGTTGCCTTGCTTAAAAGAAAATAATCACAATTCGCGATAAGCAACAAAAGCATTTGCCTGTGCTGTCGGTGTAATTACAACTTCGCTGATGTTTACATGTTTTGGTCTCGAAGCACAATAAATCACAGCATCAGCAATGTCTTCAGCCACAAGTGGCTTCAATCCTCTGTAAACTTGTTTTGCTTTTTCTTTATCACCATTAAATCTGATATTGCTAAAGTCGGTTTCAACCATTCCGGGGTCAACAGTTGAAACACGAATATTTTTATCAATCAAATCCATTCGCAGAGAATTATTGATAGCGAGCACAGCATGTTTTGTTGCACAATAAACGCTTCCGTTCGGATATGCTGCTCTTCCTGCGATTGATCCGATATTAATTACATGTCCGGTTTTTCTTTCAACCATAAATGGAACAATTGCATGTGTAACATACAACAGTCCCTTTACGTTAGTGTCAATCATATCATCCCAGTTGTCAGGATTGTCTTCGTGTAATTTTGCAAAACCCTTTGCGAGTCCAGCATTATTAATTAATATGTCGATTTTTTTCCATTCATCAGGAAGGTCTGAAATTGCTTTTTCAACATCTTTTCTTTTTCTAACGTCAAGATGAAAGAAAATTGTTTCAGTATTATATTTTTGTTTTAATTCTTCAGATAGATTTTTTACCATATCAACACGTCTTGCAGAAAGAATTAATTTTGCTTTTGCCTTTGCAAATTCAACTGCGCAGGCTTTGCCAATTCCAGATGAAGCTCCGGTGATAAATACAATTTTGTTTTCCAGTGATTCCATAATTTTTCCCTTAATTAATGTACTCTTTTATTTTTCTTGTAACCCGATTTGCATAGATAAAAAAGAAGAAAATTATTCCGATAAGAATTAACAAATTATATGGAAATGCAATCTGAATTGTGCTGAATAAATTTATTTGTCGTTTTGAATCAAGATTTATAATGGTATAGAATGCTTCATAAAAAACTTTGTAAATCATATTTCCTGTCATTACTAGTGAGATTATAATTAACGCAAATCTCCATGAACTAAGCGAACTTTTTCTCAGAGTTGCCACGCTCAATTCTACCAATAAAATTGATAATAAAAACGGAATTGCTTCACCAATTGCTTTGGTATTGTTTTCGAGAATTACATTGGATAAATAAAAATTTTTCCAAACTATCTTCGTCTCGATTCCGCAAAATTTACAAATCACAAAACTTAATACGGGAATTACGCAAAGAACTATTATTGCCACCGTTATTAATGAAAGTGTTATTGTCTTTTTGTTTTTCAACTTTTTATCTCTCAATCCAACTAGTTCTATCTGTGCTGAAATTTGGTTCAGTAACAATCATCCTATATGCCTGCTCTGTGCTGAATTTATACATGGATTCTTCTTCTTCGGGCAATTTTGTTTTCCATGTATTATCAGAAATAATCTCGGTTACTGCTGATGCTGCTTCGATTGAGGAAATAAAATTAATCCCTGCTTTTGCGTTTCGCTCCCAACTTTTCGCATTGATTTTTATTTCATTGTTTCCATGTTGCAAAAATTCAGTAATATCTAAATACTTAATTCTGCGATAATCTACCAGCAGCGAGCCCGATCTTCTTGCAAAAACTTTATCAACATATTTTCCGTTTATATAGAGTTCTGCATAAGAATCAGCCAGCAGTTGTGCTTTTCCAATTTTTATTGAATCGTTTATAAAAATATTTTTTTTGAAAACCGCTTTGTTGCTAAAATTATTTTCGTCAACTTTATTATAAATCCACTTGCTTTTGATTTCCGGCGATGAAAGTCCGCTTGACAATTTTTCTTTTGTTTCGTTGAAATAGGAAATAAGACGGTTAAATTTATCCATAATCATGTTTAAGTTGTTCGGTTTATAATATTTTAACCACTGTTCTTTGAATTGCTCTTTCAGTTTTTTCAATTGAGCAATATTTTTATCTATCAAAGAATTAAGATTTACATTACTCAATAAATTCTCCAATTGAAGCCGTTCTAAAGAATCTAACGAAGTTGAGGTATCTAATTTTAATTTTGCCTGCAAGTACGATTGTGTTTCGAGTTTCAATTTATAATAGAGCATTAAATCAACTTTCAATGATAAAACATCGAGATGTGGTTTGTTTTTGCTTACAATTCCTTTTGCTTCATTGATTTGCTCTTTTGCTTTATTCATCCTCGAATCAATCCATGAAATTTTTGAATATGGGGTTGATTTTATTTCCCACCAACTTGACTCTTTGAAAGGAAGAAGCGGATGTCTCCATAGTTCGTGCCACGTTGTTATGCTGTTCGGACTGTTCAATGCCTCGTAAATTTCTGGCAGTCTGTAATCGTCACTTCCATAAAATAATTTGCAAAAATTCTCGTTAAATTTATTTATATCACTCGCCAAATAGTTCCATGAACATTGGGCAGACCATGCATAGCCATAGAATATTGTTTCCTTGAATGTTTCGGCACCATAATCACCCCAGTTGCTGTTAATCATTCCCTTCGCACCATTTTGAATTCCGTCATTTGTAAGTCTGATAATATTCGGCACTGCATTGAAGTTAGCCGGAAAAATTGTTAAAAAATTCCAGACCGAGGGTGATACTATATATTCATAATTACTTTTTGAAAATGTTACTGTGGATGGATAAAAAAAGTCGGGTCGATAATGCCAGTCAATAATTGTAATTTCTTTTGGAAGTTCCTCAAGAATTTTTGGATGATTTAAAATGATATCGCCATACATCATTACTTTCTTGTTGTACTTTTTGCAAATATCATTTACCCGTTTATAGTGATTTGCATGCACTTTTGCTAACGAAGATCCCGATACAACTTCTTTTGCTTTT
Source organism: Ignavibacteriales bacterium CG_4_9_14_3_um_filter_34_10 (assembly GCA_002790395.1). Lineage (GTDB taxonomy): Bacteria > Bacteroidota > Ignavibacteria > Ignavibacteriales > Melioribacteraceae > UM-FILTER-34-10. Next base: position 18,227 of record PFVB01000228.1, read on the forward strand.
CCCAAACCCACATCCCAACTTTCATCTGCACCAATATGAATATACTTTGACGGAAACAATTCAAAAATTTCTTTAAGACAATTTTCAAGAAACGTATATGTTTTTTCTTCTGTAATCGAAAGTGTTGCGCCGCCCGGAAATTCTGCAAGATCAACAAATTCCTCCGTGGTTAAAATATTTTCATAATGACCGAGAGTCTGAAAAATCGGTATTACTTCAATATAATTTTCTTTTGCATAATTAACTATCTCTTTGATTTCTGATTTTGTCAATGCACCTCTGTTTTTTCCGATTGACGGATATGCCGATAGTTCAATTACGTCTTCAATATAAATCATATACGTATTCATTTTATAATCAGCAAGAAAATCAATTATCCTTTTGAAATTTTCGACAATCGAAACCTGCCCGCGTGCAATATCATCTGAAATTCCTCTGATTTCTAAATCAGGCCAATCGATTATTTTCATTCCTAATATTGCATTCTTTTTGCTTGTTTCGATTAATTGAATTAAAGAAACCACTCCATAAAAAATTCCTTTTGGTGTTTTTGAGGAGACTTTAATGCCGCTATCTGTTACTTCAAGAATATAGCTTTCATCAACATTTTTTGCCGGTATTTCATTCTCTGTAATTATTTTATTAAGCGAAAGAATCACATTGGCTTTGCTTTGATCTTTTGCTAATTTCACATCAATATTCGTTAGTTCCTTTTTGAGCTTGTTGAACGAC
>PFVB01000095.1 GCA_002790395.1 Ignavibacteriales bacterium CG_4_9_14_3_um_filter_34_10
TTCGATGCTTTTCTCGTTAATTATTCCAGAATGATTAATGGAATTGAAAGAGCTGCAATTACAAAGCTTGACGTATTAAGTTTTCTTGATGAAATTAAAGTATGTGTCGGCTATGAAATTAATGGCAAAAAACTTAAATCTTATCCAACAAATGAATGTGATATTGTAAATTCCAAACCAGTATACGAAACCCTGAAAGGTTGGAAAAAAGATATTTCAAATATTTCAGATTATGATTCATTGCCTTCCGAGGCAAAAGATTATCTTAGTTTTATCTCAGTAGAATGCGGTTTTGAAATTAATATTATTTCTGTCGGACCAAGAAGGAAGCAAACTATACAGTTGTAATTAAATAATTCTTTTAAGGCTTTTATGAAAATGACTGGTGGACCGGGTTCACTGCAAATGAAAATGTTTTTATTGATTCTTGCAGTTATTATTGCTTTTTCTACTTGGTATTACACTCAAGACTTGGTGCAGAAACTTCAGCAAAGAGAAAAACAGATAGTTCAGTTATATGCAAACAGTCTTGAGTATATTTCCTCACCGAATTCGCAAACTGTTGATTATACTTTCCCACTTGAAATAATTAAACAAATAGATTTTCCTTTGGTTTTAGTCGATTCACGTGTCACCCCTCCAATAGACTCTGTTGTTGCGATAAGAAATTTCACTTTTGACAGCACTTTAAACGAGCAAAAAAGGAAAGAGTTAATTAAACAGACAATTTTAGAATTATCTACTTTTCATCAGCCAATTTTAGTTATGTACGAAGGTCAAATCCTAAATAAAATTTATTACGGTGATTCAGATTTAATTAAAAGACTTAAATTCTATCCGGTTCTTCAGATTATTTTTGCTGTTTTTTTTATAATTATAGCCTATATCAGTTTTAGTTACCTTAAAAAAAATGAACAAAGCAACATCTGGGTTGGTATGGCAAGAGAAACGGCTCATCAGCTTGGTACTCCTATTTCAAGTTTATTAGGCTGGGAGGAAATTTTAAGAATTAATAATAAAGAGCCCGAAAAAGTTGCTGATGTTGCCAATGAAATGCATAATGATTTAGAGCGACTGAATAAAATTGCAAATCGTTTTTCAAAAATTGGTTCGAAAACTGAACTCAAAATGGAAAATGTTAATGATATTGTAAATAAGGTTATCGATTATTTTAAACGTCGATTGCCGCATTTTTCAAAAATTGTTGAAATAAAAACAGAAGGAAGTGAAAACGTTCGAGCACTAGTAAACATCGATTTATTCGAGTGGGTACTTGAAAATTTAATAAAAAATGCGATTGATGCCCTTGAAGATAAAAAAGAAGGAAGTATTTTGGTTCGGATTATAGACCTTCCTAAATCAGTTGAGATTGAAGTTGAAGACAATGGAAAAGGAATTGAATTCAAAAACAGGAAAGACATATTTCGCCCAGGTTATAGTACAAAAAAACGAGGCTGGGGATTAGGTTTAAGCCTTTCGAAAAGGATTATTAAAGAATATCATAAAGGGAAAATATTTGTAAAACAATCAGGTCTTAATCAGGGAACAACCTTTCTAATTACTTTAAATAAAAATTAATTTCATTTTTTGAGAAAAATTTCCCAGTATTCCGAATTAATAAGATAAATAACCACACTATCCTAAATTAAATCACTTTTTTGTTGGCATGATGCTTGAGGTAATTGAGAATATGGATGAAATGATTACCCCTCCTTAAATTACAAATCAGGCTGTTAAAATTGTGCCCTCGGTTTTAACAGCCTTCCCTCTAAAAAATCATGAAATAAAATAACAAACACATTTTTACTCCTCAGGTTAAATCTTCAAACTTTTACTAAATTAAAAAAACCTTACTAATAGATATCCAATTGGTTAATATTATTACGCTATTTGATAATTATTTCTTAAATTAGAACCAAATTAATTAGAGGAATTTATGGCTGGAAGACCTTCGTGGGATAATTATTTTTTAAAAATGGCAATGTTAGTATCCGAACGGGCAACTTGTCCGAGGATGCATGTCGGTTGTGTTTTAGTAAAAGATAAGCAAATATTATCAACTGGATATAATGGTTCCATTCCCGGCGATGACCATTGCGATGATGCCGGTTGCATTGTTGTTGATAATCATTGCGTGCGAACCATTCATGCCGAAATGAACGCACTTCTTCAATGTGCTTCACACGGTGTAAATACGAAAGGTGCTACCGCTTATATCACAAATATGCCTTGCACAAATTGCTCAAAATCTCTTATTGCGGCGGGGATAAAAGAAATTGTAATCTTTTCAAATTACCATGACACACTTGCCGATGAGTTTTTCAAGAAAGCAGGAGTTAATATCAAAATTATTGACATGCCTGATAAAACCATTAAATATGATTTAGAAAAATTTTCATCAGCTGTTCAAATCCATAAGCACTAAAATTTAATAACGAGAAAATTATGACTTCTATCAGCACACTGAATCAAGAATGTTTACAAAAATACTTTACTCTAAATAATTTTTTCAATCGGGATTTGAGCTGGATTGAATTTAATAAAAGAGTGATTGAAGAGGCATTTACAAAGAATTTGCCGCTTCTTGATAAAATTAAATTTATCTCCATTTTCTTTTCAAATCTCGATGAATTCTTTATGATTCGTGTTTCCGGATTAACAGAACAGGTCAAAGCGAAAATTATTGAACCAACAATTGACGGATTAACACCATCTGAATGCTTAATAAAAATTGAGAATGAAATAAAACCACTCATAAATGATATTTATGATTATTGGAACAACTATATTGTTAATGAACTTAGCGAAAGCAAAATTATCATCACAAAATTTGATGACTTGAATAAAACCGAACAAAACAACTTGAGAAGGTATTTCTATAAAGAAATTTTTCCGGTTTTAACTCCGCTTGCCTTTGATCCGGGGCGTCCATTTCCACACATTTCTAATCTAAGTTTAAGTTTTGCTGTTTTAATAAAAAAAACATTTAATGAAAGACATTTTGCCCGCGTAAAAATACCATCAAACTTACCTCGATTAGTAAGAATCGACAATATATTTGATTCAACATCCAAGAAAAACAATTCAAACACAATTAAATTTATTTGGCTCGAGGATTTAGTGCGGAATAATTTGTGTGAGTTATTTCCTGGAATTGATTTAATCGAAGCTCACAGTTTCAGAGTAACTCGCGATACGGATATGGAAATTCAGGAAGATGAGGCAGATGATTTGCTTTCAGTAATTGAAGAAAATATTAAACAGCGCAGATTTGGTTCTGTTGTTAGGCTCGAAGTTGAAACTTCAATTCCTGATTTCATGCTGGAAACATTAAAAGAAAATTTACAAATTGATGATCGTGAAGTTTATAGAATTGATGGTCCACTTGGACTTAGTTCTGTAATGGAATTATATGGGCTTCCGATGCATAACTTAAAAGAGAAAGCGTTTTTTCCAATAACTCCTCCTGTATTTGAAACATCTTCAAACTTTTTTTCACTAATAAAGAAAAATGATATTCTGCTTCATCATCCTTATGATTCATTTACGCCTGTTGTTGATTTTATCAAACAAGCAACTTATGACCCCGATGTATTGGCGATTAAACAAACATTATATCGTGTTGGAGCAAATTCTCCAATTGTAAAATCTTTAATTGAA
>PFVB01000020.1:0-147 GCA_002790395.1 Ignavibacteriales bacterium CG_4_9_14_3_um_filter_34_10
TATTGTGGTATATGGGAAATGGTGAACGCTCAACAGGGTTGGCATTAATTGTTGACTTTCCTTTATTTCTTTTAGCAAATACGATTCCTTCTTTAAGCCATTTGATCTATACATCAAGAATTGGGGCGATTTTGTACTTTTCCATTG
>PFVB01000020.1:183-325 GCA_002790395.1 Ignavibacteriales bacterium CG_4_9_14_3_um_filter_34_10
TCGGTTCTTTTCTTGATAAAAAAATAAAACCCAGCACAGGTAAGCAATGACCTAGACACAGGAAATAAGTCAGTAGCTGAGGCATTTCTTTTTTCACTGATTAATGATTAATCCGGAAAAGAAGAGACCAAAATTTTTGGGG
>PFVB01000020.1:405-3697 GCA_002790395.1 Ignavibacteriales bacterium CG_4_9_14_3_um_filter_34_10
AAAAGTCACTCGGTTTGACTGATGATGGACGAAATATCCCGCTGAGAAATAAAAAACTTATACAATATATAAACCTGAAATTATCTGCACTTGGTCAGCCGTTTTATGAACTGGAAAATGACAACAGATTTCTTGAACTTGCAAGTGATCTGATTAAAAATCACAGAGAAAAAAACAGGCTGCTTTCAAATTACCTTTGTCCTGCCGACCAAAGAGTGCAGAATTTTCTTGATTCATATTTAAGTGAGTTCAGCGAAAAAATTGATATCCGTATTCCATCGAATTCATTTATTCTGGATAGTCATGGAATTGCAAGAGTTCTGTCATTGCCGCCGGACAGGGATGAATTTGTATCTGAAATAATCAGTTCATACCGGATAAAACAAGGCGTACTGCACAATCCCAGAAATGATAAGCGAACTACAAAAGGAGTATTCCATATTGCTGAAGGTGGGCTTCCGATTCCTGATGATAAAAAATCTGTTCCCAAAAGAGTTTTTGCGAATCTGCTTGCTGCTGCATTGAATCCGCCTGATGAATTGATGGAACTTCCTTTTACTTCAACACAGAAAAATAAAGCAAAACTATTTGTGTCACTTCTGCTGCGTCCTGTTATCAGTCCGGAAGTTGCAAATGTTTCCCCTGAAAAATCAATGGAGATTCGTTTTTTTGCACCGGGAAATCTCGTGAGCAATCTGGATTTTGTTGAATCAATTTTCGGGAATGCCGGTGATCCGTATCTGCCGGAAAATGATGCAGCGCTTGATATTGAACACTGGTCTGGTCATACAGGATTTATTTTGCTTGCACCTCATCTTACAAAACTGACAAAAAAAGAAGTCGGTTTGCCTGAGTTTAATAATGCAAGTGAACGGCAAAATCGTGACGGAATGTGCTGGAAAAATGAAGATGAGATTTATAATGATGGACAGTCCTTTAAAATTACAGCACGCACAGATGAAGGAATTATTTTTACAATTATTGCCGATAATTATTTTGGCTATTCAAAGAAAGAAGTTAAAACACAAATCAGTTACGCAGCAAATTTATTCGGAAATGTAGAAGAAGAACATGCCGGCGGAGCTATTGTGTTTCCGAGTTATAATCTTGGTGATGAATTTCATGATGATAATCAAATCAGGAAAAATGACCTGACTTACGAAAAGATGATTGAAATGTATTCTGATTTTATGATTCCGCAGAAGGAAGGCTTTTCAATCGATAAAAACTATTCAAATATTTTTTATATACCAGAAGATTCAAGATTTAATCTCGTTGAACAAACCGTGAAATGGGAAGAAGATGGGAAAGAAATTTCAATAAAACTTCATCCGAAAAATATTTACATTTTTCCCTCTGGTTATAAAGTTCGTATGGAAAAAAATCCTTTTGTCCCATCATGGCGATTAGTTGGAACCGTATCAGAAGGAACTTTCTGCCACAAGCCAAGCACTGTATCAGGCGGCGGAAAATCAGAAATCTCAAAATCAATAACAGATTCAATATTATACGGACCGTTCTTCATTTCTGACTTTGAAAAAGACTTCGGGAAAGTAAAAGAAATTTTATCAAGAGATTATTCAGACAGATATAAAAATGTTGTACTCGCACCATGGAAAAGCAGACCGATACTAAGCCGAAACCGCTCGCTTGGTTCAGTAATTAAACTGCTTACACCATCACCGATTTATAAAGACGAATACAATGAATGGCTGAAAAGTATTCCGTATTATATAAAAGGTTTGGTTTATATCATCAAAAGATTTTATAAGCCGGAATGGAATGAAAACTGGCTTGAGCATTTTTCAGTTGATATCATTGACGGAAGAAACGGAAATGAGTTGAAATTCAACAACAGAAAGCTTGTTGCAAGTTATCTGCGCGTTGGTTTGCTGAAGGATAAATCATGGCGGACTTTCAAGCTCAGACAGGATTTTATAGCAGCCGATAAATTGCAGCTTGAAGATGATATAACTGCATCGATTGTCGTTCCAAAAGACAGACTTGAATATTTGCCAGATAATTCTGATACAAACTCGGTGAAATTTGTTGCCAACTGTGAGTACAGATTTTTTCAAAGACCGGATGAAGCAATTCACAGAGGATTTGACAAGCAAGCCGAAGCTGATTTGGCAACTCCGGATTCTTTCATATCAAACTTTGCCCCACTGACAATTAACGATGCTGAAAATATTATGCAGGATGCAATTAACTTTGATAAATACACTCAGCCGATTAAAAAGTTAATCGAGGATGTTGTCAATCAAAAAGACTGCACTTATTTTGTCTCTTCATCTCACCCGAGAATGGTTGACGGAAAACCTTCGCAGAATATGAGATATTTACAAAACAGACCGGATTTAATTAGTCCGATTAAAAAATATATTTCAGAAGTTGGAACAAGATTATTCAGAAAAGTGCCAGTTGGAAAACCTGTTTATTATGCGGTGAATGCAGTTCTTGCTGGCAGAAGAAATAATCCTCCTGAAAAAGGAATAAGAGCTTTGGCAGTTCACAATCCGATTCATTATCAGGAATTGCCCGAACTTTTTATGGATTTTATTTGCAGCCTGACAGGAAAATCTCCTTCAACTACAGGTGCCGGATCTGAAGGTGCATTAACAAAAGGACCGTTCAACGCACTGTGCACGGTTACAGACTTAAATAATGCTCTCGTTTCTTTTATTCTTACGGGTTATGATGGATTTACAACTTCTGCCGGATTTATCGGACCAAAATATAAAATAGATCATGACTTTAGTTTGCTTGTACCGGAAATATGGGGCCGGTTAAGAGAATCAGAAAGAGACCCGGAATTTTTAATCAGTGAAGGTTATCTTGATAAACTTGAAGACTTCGAATACAAAGGAAACAAAATATTTGTATCGAGACTGGGTTTCCGTATAACTCAAAAATTTGTCAGTACATTTTTTGGAAGAATATTTGAAAATCCTGATGCAATTTTTCCTGAGGATATGCTGAAACCAGAATTGCAGGATATGGAAATTTTTGCTGACGGAGTTAATAATATTGTTGAATCGCAGCAAAGAGTTGCACAAATGTATTTTAATGATGGAAGCATCAGTGCAGCCTGTCCGCCGCTTAAAGCACTTTTGCACATTATGGCTTTTGGTCATTATGAAGGCAGGAAAATTAATGACTTCGAAATCAGAAGTCTGTTTAATAAAGAAAATATGCTTGAAAGTGACTGGTATAAAGACAGATTAATTAATAAGCAGTTAAATGATATTTCACTTTGGAAAAAACATCTGAAATATCTTCAGGATTTGAA
>PFVB01000141.1 GCA_002790395.1 Ignavibacteriales bacterium CG_4_9_14_3_um_filter_34_10
AAAAATGTCGTTTAATTTTTCTCTACACTTTTGTCCTAAATTTTCTCTTGCTTTTGGGGGTGCATTACAGAATAATGCTTCTGCTTTTAGCGGTACTTTTTCTTCAAATAATTACAGTTGGGCTTTTTGGTGTAAGAAGTAGTTGTTCTACAACCTCTTAAATAAGTCCGAAGTCAGAAAGATAAAAGTTTTTCAGTGTAATAGTTTTCAAAAATATTTTTTAATTATAATAAATTTGATTAAAAAAATAAAAAGCCGCCCAATTGAGCGGCTTAAAAGGAGGAGGGTAAAAAACATTATTTCATTAATACCATCTTCTTTGAAGATGAGAAACTGCTTGTATTTATTGTGTAAACATAAACACCACTTGAAAGTCTGCTTGCATCAAATGTAATATTATGATTTCCTGCAGGCATCATGTTATCAATCAAATTTGCAATCAATTCACCGTTAATATTATAAACACTCAATTTTACTTGTCCTGATTTTGGCAAAGCAAAATTAATTGTTGTTGCCGGATTGAAAGGATTAGGATAATTCTGTGCTAAGTTGAAGTTTGATGGAATTTCAGTTTTATCGTTCACATCAACTGTGATTCCTTTCGTGTGAATTTCTTTTGCATATCCTGAAGCCCATGTAACATCCTGATTAGTATGACATTTCAAACAAACAAAATCAAGAGTTACTGCAGCGTGTCCGTTTGCGTCGAGTCTTACTTTTGCTTTATCAGAAGTGAACATAGAATCTCTTGGAAAAGCTTCGGTATTAATTGTCCAAATGTGTGTCTTGATATCACCACGGAAACCGTTTCCTGTTTGAACTGCAACTGCTGATTTACCAACAGCCGGCATGTGGCAGTCAATACAATCAATGCTTTTTGGTGTACCGTTAACAAGAATCTGTTTGTCTGAATGACAAGTCTGGCAATTTACTTTAATAGCTTTTAATCCTTCACCGGCAGCACCGGGATATTTAAGCGCAATGTGAGCATCATGACATGTAGCGCAAGTTAAATCCGCACCAACACCATCACCATGTCTTGATGATCTCATTTCATTAATCTGCTCATGATGCTGAATATAACCACCACCGGCAGGAATAGCATTTGTTACTCCGCCTCTCTGATGACATTCGCCGCATTTTGTGATCTGTAAATCGTTTCCCGCAACAGGAGGTTTTACACCAATTGGATTTGCAATATGATCTGAACCTGGTCCGTGGCATCCTTCACAACGAATTCCCGGCTCACTGAATGTGCCAGCAATTTCAGCTTCATTACCTGTCCATGATCCGGTTGGAACTGCACCTGTTGTATGACACTTAAAGCAATTGTAATTATACTTTGTTTCAGTATTTAGATTGTAAGAAACCCAACCTCCGGTTTCAATATTATATTGAGCCTGTGGATCAGAAGTGAAAACCCTTCCGTCTTTCTTTACAAATCTTGCTTTCCATCCGTATCCACCAATTACATAAGCAAAATCATTCCATGTAGTGTTTGGAGGTGTACTGTGAACGCCTGGTGTTGTGTTTGCCGGGTAAGTTGGTTCAGCACCGTTAACCGGATTTAATTTGTAAGGATGTCCTGTCTTCATGTGTTCTGCATAAATATTGTAACCTAAATTTGAATTCACATTATTATGGCACAGCATACATTTATCAGATCCAACGTACGTTTGTGCAAAATTCAAATTTGCAAAATACAAAATGAAAAACAGGAGGCTTAAAAGCAATCGGTTGATTTTTTTAATCATGATTAACTCCTTTTTATTTGAATAATAGTTAGTTATTAAAATTCTCAAATGAAAAATATTCGAAGCAGATGGATTGGTCTAATTAAGAATTATGAAAAATTTTTCATAAATAATTAAGTGTTTATATCTTGTTTTATTTTTATTTTCGTTCCAAAAAAATTAGGATTATGGAAATATTAATTGTTGAAGATGAAAAACGAATTGCTGAGTCTCTGAAAAAAAATTTTATTTCTGAGGGTCATCATGCATTGATAGCCGAAAATGGTGAAGAAGCTTTGAAAAAAGTTGACTCAATTGAGTTTGATATAGTTCTTCTTGACTGGAGGCTGCCCAAACTTCCGGGCATTGAAGTCTGCAAAAGAATACGAGAAACCGGCAATCAAGTACCAATAATTTTATTGACGGCAATGTCAGAACTGAATAATAAAATTGAGGCTTTCAGTTATGGTGCCGACGATTATATCACAAAACCTTTTTCGTTTGAAGAAGTATTTGCAAGAGTGAATGCAGTTGTAAGAAGAGTTAAAACTTCTCGGAATGAAATTCTTTTTGGCGATTATACTTTGAATATTCTTACTCGCTCGTTAATTATAGGTAAAGAAGAAATAAAACTCAGCGATAAGGAATTTGAACTGCTTAGATATTTTCTTTTGCACAAAGGCGAGATTATCGGCAAAGAAAAATTATCAGATGAAGTATGGAAACTTCCGTTCTCTCCTTCTTCAAATCTGGTAGAAGTTACCGTGAAAAATCTTCGCAAAAAATTAGATGCTTATTCCGAACATAATTTTATTCGAACTCTGTATGGTGAGGGATATATTTTTATTAATGATTAGAGAACCCAAAATATTGTTTACCTTATATTTTTATTTGAATATTGTTGATTGTGAAGTGTATTGCAAAATTGAAAATTGCCGGTTGAGAAATGAATAAGATTATATTGACAAATACTACAAAGCGAAATATACTTTGGCTTTTTCTCTCACTTGTTAGTATCTACTTGATATTCAATCTGTTTACTTATTTTGAACTTTCATATCTTCTTGAAGATAGTATTGATTCGAGATTGAAACACGAGATGGAACATATTTCTTCAGCAGTTGGATTTTACAATGATTCAATCATAATTAAAAATATGGATGAGTTTCAGGAAACAGACTTAAGGGAAGTAACACAAACTCCTTTCTTCCTGAAAATTTATAATGAAAAAGGCAAGCTGCTCTTTAAAAGTGAAAACACGAATAAAATCACAAATTACCAGATTGATGTTCCTGAATCTTTTGAAAACAACTATGCTTTTGTTGATTTTTTATTTTATGATGAAGAGTTGAGAGCAGGATTTTACAGGGTTACAAATAGAGCCAACGAAAAACTTGGAATAATCGAATTATCAACTTTTAAATCATCGTCAAAAACCCTTGCAAGCTCTTTAATGATTTTCAATCTGATCACATTCCCATTTTTTCTGCTGATTTTTATTTTAATAAGTTATTATTTTGTTAAAAGATCTTTTACCCCGATTAATAGAATCATTGATCTTGCAAATGATATCAGTGCAACAAATATAAGTCAGCGGCTGACCTACGATGCTGATGCTAATGACGAATTAGGAAAATTAAAAACAACGCTGAATAATCTCTTTGAGCGTTTAGAATATCAGATAAATCAAATTTCACATTTTTCTGATAATGCTTCACATCAGTTAATGACTCCGCTTACTTCTTTGAAATCTGAAATCGAATTCCTTGAGAAGCAGTCAACATTTTTGCCTCATCAGATTGAATCTGTTAAAATATTGAAAGAACAGACCGAACGGATGATTACAATTGTCCGTACTATGCTTATCCTTGCAAGAGAATCCGATAACTGTGATTGCAAGAAAAACATTTTTAACTTATCCAAAATGTTGAATGAGATAAAAAATCTTTATAATAATTCGCGGCTTCAGTTTAGTTTTGAAAAAGATATTTTCCTTCGGGGAAGAGAAGATTATTTTTCTATGGTTTTGCAGAATCTAATTGATAATGCTCTTAAATATTCTGACTCAATGGATAATGTAAATGTTATAGCAAACCGTAAAGACGGTTTAGTAATTATTTCGGTAGAAGATTTTGGTAATGGAATCCCGACTGAAGAAAGAGAAAAAATATTTGAAAGGTTTTACAGGAGAATTTCCTCAGAATCTCAAAAAGGTTTTGGATTAGGTTTAACGCTCGTTAAAAACATTGTTGCCAAAATGGATGGTGAAATTAAAATCGAATCAAATCAACCCTGTGGCAGCCGATTTATCATTTCACTGCCCGCAGTTTCATTTGAATAGATTTTATTTGATCATAACCTGCATTTATAATTCCATCTGTATAGAGTTTAAAATCAGAAAAAGTTATCTTTGCAAAAAGAAAATTAAAAAAGGAGAAAAAATGGCGACAAAGCAAGATTACTTAAAAGAAGTAATCCAACATATTGACATAAAACAGCATAATGTTATTTCGATCGTTGATTCAATGGGGAAAATGGCTTTTTCTGCAAGAGATTTAAACAGAGCAGCTAACATTTATGACATGATGATTAAGGATAAAGATTGCTCAATAATTTTAACACTTGCGGGAAGTATTTTTAGTGCAGGATTGAAAAAAGTTGTGTACGACCTCGTTACAAATAATATGGTTGATGCTATTGTTTCAACGGGAGCTTTGATGGTTGATCAGGATTTCTTTGAATCACTTGGATTCAAACATTATATTGGCTCACCTTATGTTGATGATAATGAATTGCGTGATTTACATATTGACAGAATTTATGATACTTTCATTGATGAGGATGAATTAAGAATTTGTGATGAGACCACTGCAAAAATATTTAACAATCTTGAACCCCATGCTTATTCTTCAAGAGAATTGTTGTGGAATTTTGGAAAATACTTGGATGAAAACGGTGGACCAAAAGTAGAAGATTCAATAATTTATGCGGCTTATAAAAATAACGTTCCGATTTTTGTCCCTGCTTTTTCTGATTGTTCGGCAGGATTTGGAATTGTTATGCATCAGGTAAATAATCCTGATAAACATGTTTCATTTGATTCAGGGAAAGATTTTCTCGAGCTGACACAAATTAAATTAAAGAGCAAAGAAACAGGCATTTTCATGATTGGCGGCGGAGTTCCGAAAAATTTTACACAGGACATTGTTGTTGCTGCTGATATGCTTCAGGAAGATGTTCAGATGCACAAATATGCAATACAGATTACTGTTGCTGATGTCCGTGATGGTGCGCTATCTAGTTCAACATTAAAAGAAGCAAGTTCATGGGGAAAAGTTTCGCAGACATTCGAACAAATGGTTTATGCTGAAGCCACTCTGGCAATGCCTTTGATTACCGGATATGCTTATCACAAAGCAGGCTGGAAAAACAGAAGCAAAAGAAATTTACAAAACCTGTATAAATAATTCTTGTTGATTTTTACCTTTACAATCCCCCGGGTTAAAAAAATCGGGGGATTTTTTTTGTAAAAATGACTCTTCAAAGATGGTTTATCTTTCAGAACCATTTTTGTTATTTTTCTGTTAGAAATTAAAAGGGATTTTTTTGATAAAATTAAATATTATTAGTGTTGAAGATTGTTATTCTGATTCGGTCAGATTGAAGTTGACAGATTCTGAAAACGAATTGAAATTTTCTTCCGGGCAGTTTATTACTATAGTTTTATTTTATAATAAATACTTGTTTAAAAGTTTTTCAATTGCTTCGTCGCCGTTTGAATTGCCAACTGTTGAATTGGTTTTCAGGAATAACGATGATGATTTTACCAAAGCAGTTTTACAGATGAATTCATGTGATTTAATCTGGTCTTTGCCTTCTGAAGGAAAATTAACTATGACTTCAGATGCAAGAAATAATATTGTGTTTATAGCAATGGGAAGTGGAATTACACCTTTCATGTCAATAATAAAAGATGAATTGCATAAAAAAAACAGCAGGAATATGCTTTTGTTTTATGCAAACAGAAATTATGAAACTGCATATTTTATTGATGAATTGCTAAGATTCAACGAAGAAGAAAAAATTAAACTGTTTAATTATTTCTCACGTGAAACTAATAGTAAAAATGGAAGAAATTGCAGATTGACTCCGGATGTTTTCGATAACGATTTCAGAAATTCAGGAATAAATGATTCCAATTGTGATTTTTACCTTTGTGGCAGTTCAGAATTTGCGACTGAGTTCAGAAATCATCTCTCAGCTAAAAATATAAGCATTACTCAGATTCATGTCGAAGAATATGATTATGAAAAAACAAAAAGAGAAATTGAAAAATTTATGATAGAAAATAAAAAGGCAGCCAAATAAAGCTGCCTTTTTATTAGAAATCTATTTGCTGAAGATTTCGTAAAGAACAGAGAAGTATTGATTCTCCGAAAGTTTCTCTCGCAGATTGAAAATATTTTTACCGATTTTATATTCTTTTTCATCAGAAAAAGTATCAAATTTTTTCAAAGCATAAATTAACATATCAAGATCACTTTCGAACATTGCTATTGCAGATTTACCAATCTTTAATTCTTTCAGTTCATCGTCAAGATTTTCGGCTTCAATCAGACAAACCCAATTTTCACCATAGGAAGATTCATTAAGCAATTCTATTTCATTTTTTAGTTTTTCATTTATTCGAATAACTTTACCTGAAAGCGGCGAAGTGAAAGGCATTTTTTTTGTTCCGATGTTCAAATTGAATAATGTCTGCCCTGCTTTAACGTTCATCCCGAGATTAGGAAATTCTATACCATTTATTTCTGAGATAACTTTATTTACAAAGTCATCGATACCAATTTTGACTTTCCCATCCTGCGTAAGTGAAGCCCAAACATGGGATTTTGAAATGAACACACCGCCCGGAATTACTAATTCATCCGACAAACCTTGCGAAAAATCTTCATCACTAACCACATGAATAGGAGGTTTCATTTTTGATTTAATTCTAGTGGTTCTCTTTATGATAAATTCATTTACATGTTCAAGTAATTCATCTTCCGTAAATGGCTTCTGCAAATAATCCATTGCACCGTATTTCATACATTCTACTGCAGATTCAACAGTTGCATAGCCGGTTATTATTATTACATCAATATCCGGACGCATATGTTTAACCGATTTGCAAACATCTTCTCCTGACATCTCGGGCATTTTTAAATCTGTAAACACAAAATCATAATTGTGAAGTTGAATCAATCCCAGTGCTTCTTTCCCGCTAGTTACGGTATCAATTGAGTAACCGGCAAGAACAAGTATTTTCCTGAAACTATCCAGAATAACATTTTCATCATCTACACAAAGAATTCTTGCTTTAGGATTCTGTACTTCAGCGCGTTTCAAAGAAAGCGCCTCAATGCTGAAGTCCAAATTCAGACTCTCATTCAGGACAAGTTCCCTTTCCCTCCTGGCTTTCTTTTCTTTATATGCTTTAAATGCTTGGCGGATAATGACATCTGCAGTGACAAACAAAACAAGCAAAATGATTATAATGTAAACAGGCATTTTATATTCCTTATTTTAGTTTAAGTTCAATCTGATGAACAGGAGATTAAATATTTTTCCTCATAAAATATATCCGACGGAGTCACTTTATATAGCCACCCTTCAAAATACGGATCTTTCTCAAGTAATGATATTGATTCAACAATATTCTGATTTACTTCAATAATATTGCCTGAAATCGGGGAGATTATTTCATGAATCATTTCATTCGAATCAATTATTTTCAAAAAACTTTCACCGATGCTTAATTGGTTATTAACATCTTTTAATATAATCTGATTGACTGAATTAATAGATTTCAACAGCAAATCACTAACACCGACTTTAACAAATCCTTCCTCAAACTTTACCCAGTTCCCTCTTCCGAATTTCTTATAGTTGCTCGGACAAGTTACATAGTAGAGATTCGAGCCTGCTTCTCTATTCTCATTTTTCCTAATGAATAAATTGGAGATCATCATTCCACGCGATATAAAACTTTCCAATTCATCGAAGTTGAAAGGCTTCGGAAGAAAATCAATTGCGCCGAGCATAAAAGCCTTGGAAATCATTTCCAATGAAGAATTTCCTGATGTCAATATTACCGGAACAGAAATATTCTTTTTGATAATTTCAATTAGTAATTCAAAGCCATTCATTTCGGGCATCATAATATCGGTAACAACTAATTTTATGTCATTTTCTTCTAATATTTTAATTGCATCGAATGAATTTGTTGCAGTTGAGATTGAATAATTTTTATATAAACAAATTTTCTTTATAGATTCAATTACGATCTCTTCATCATCAACAATCAGTATATCAAATTTTTTATTCATCCTACACCCTCCCCAAAAGCGGAAGCATGATCTTAAATTTTGTTCCTTCATCAATCTTGCTTTCAACACTGATTGATCCGCCATGATTATCAATAATTCCCCACACAACAGCGAGTCCAAGTCCGGTTCCTTTTTGTTCCTTTGTAGAAAAAAAAGGATCAAATATTCGGCTGATTTTTGCTTCAGAAATACCACAGCCGTTGTCTTTTATTTCAAGTGCAATATATTCCTGACTGCCTTTCTTTTCTATGTATTCCCATTTTTGCCAACTGTGATTTTTATTCAAACATCCGATTAAAAATCCTTTGTTTTGTATCGGGATTTTATAAGTGTTTTCATTACATGTCGGGCATTTACTTAAATTATCCATAAATGAAACTTCGCAAGTAGGACATACAATATTTATGTTTTTCTTTTTGAGAATTTCATGAGCGGCTTCATGTTTTTGCCCGCCATAAACCGGATCAAGAAATATTTCATTACGCAAATTGTCAAATATTCCTAACACTTTAATTGAAGGATTCCCGTCAATTTTATGAGACTCGCACATCAACGAATGTTCATTTGGACATAATGCATCTTTTATTATGGTAAATCCGTATGGGTCAACGGCAAATCGAGAAGTAGAGATGGTTATTTTTCCATTTTTTGCTATTGCATCAATTGCATTAACGATTAAATTTATTATTACCTGCTGGATTTGATTAGGATCAATAATTATTTCCGGCAAGTCGCCACCCAAGTTTTTTTCAATATTTATATTATTGATCATTAATTGATTTGCAACAACTTTTTCGGCTCTTTCAATTATTTCGTTAATGTTTATTTTAATTTTCTTTGGTGTTGATTGACGGGCAAAATCAAGTAATTGTTTTACAATCTCCCTGCTTCTCATCGTCTCACGTACAATAACATTTAAATCGTTTTGTAATTCCGGATTATCTTTTGTTCGTTTCAATAAATAACTACTGTATGATAAAACTCCTGTCAAAGGATTGTTGATTTCGTGAGCAATTCCTGCGGCAAGCTGCCCTAATGATGCCATTTTTTCGGATTGTAAAAGCTGTAGTCTCATTTCAGAAAGTTTCTTGGTCATGTTATTAAAAGAGCTTGAAAGATCTCCAAGTTCATCATTTGAGCGGCTTTTCACTTCGAAAGATAAATTCCCCAATGCCACTTTATTCGTCGCTTTCACTAAATCTTTCACAGGTCTGTCAACCCACCTTTTTATGAAATAAATAAGAATTAACCCGAGCGATAAAATCGTGATAATTGTCATAAACATTATAATTAATCTGCTTTGCTCAATTTGCAAATCAATATTCTTCAGACATATTGTCATATCCAAAACACCGAGCACAACCTTATCTTTTTCGTGAGCATGGCAATCAGCTTCGTAGCAAGATTTCTCATTATAAATCGGATTGATAACACTCATCATTCGAGTGGAATCGGGATGAAGTTTAAATATTTTCATCCTCTCTTTGATTTTAAGTCGTTCAAGAGGTTTCCCGATTTCATGACACGATTTACAGCTTTCGTTTTTTATGTCTATAATATTGTCAATCTCTGTCGAGTCGGATGAATAGATAATCCGCCCTTCTTTATTGATTATTCTTGCTTTTTTAATACACGGTTCAAGAGTAATTCGATGAACAATTTTTTGAATGTTCTCTCTCTTGTTCTCAAGCATTGCATCCCGAGTACTGTTTTTAATTGTTTCTGAAAGTTGATTTAAGTGACGCTGAGATTCTTCTTCAAGAACTTTGCTTTGAAAATTAATAGAAAAATAAGCATAGACACTTATTATAATAATTGAAGTTATGCTGATAATAAAAATCAACTTTGTGCTTATTTTCCTGATTACACGTTTCATAATTACTATTTAACCTTTTTCCCCGGCAAATGTTTTGGATAAAAGTTTTCTTCGTGACAATTACTGCAATCAACTTTCATAGTCTTTAAATTATGGCAATCCTCGCAGGCTAATTCTGAATGTTCTTCGCTTAGAACCAAACCGACTTTTTTATGCTTAAAATCCGGCTGCCAGGCTGAGTGGCAATTCGAACATTCTTTCTTCAATCCGGAATATGATTTCCCATTTCTATGGCATTTACTGCACTCAAGTTTACTATGATAATTTTTTAATTCAAAACCTGTTTTTGCAAAATGATTAAATCTTTTGGCTTCTTTCGATTTATGACATTCCTGACAGTTTGTTTTTACATCATGACAACTTGAGCAGACTTGATGTTTGTCCATTTTCTTCGAAGAATTTTTAACCTGAACCACATTTTGATTATGGCATTTTGCACATGCATCAGAATTATGGCAACTTTTGCATTCAAGTCCAAATGTTTGTGTATGATCATTATGGTAGAATGTGACTAATGTATTCTTATAACCATTTGATTTAAATAAAATCTTTTTTGGGGTTTCAATTTTAGGATGAACATTCTTTTTGTTTTTTTGTTTCGCAGCGGAGGATTTTACATTATTCTGCAAATGACAAAAATTACAGTCATCCTGTTTTTTCCATGTCTTATGACACATTAGACACTGACGATGATATGCACCTTTCAAATCAGGTTTATCAAGAACTTCCCGTTTCCTCTGATTCTCGTGGCACTCTCGGCAAGCAACTACTTTACCGACAGGATTATAATGATGACAAATTACACAGCCTCCGGCCATATTCGACATTTCAGCATGGAGTTTGTGTGTAAAGTTTACGGCCTGATAAATATCTTTTTCGGATTTCACTAAATCAATTTTGATTATATCCGGGGCCTTTTCTGCAGAGTGATAAACTGTAATAACTTCATCTCGTGGGCAGGATTTCAGACACGGATTAAGTTTAGTGGGATTTTCGCATTCATGACAAAGATTGCAATTATATTTAATTGAATTTTGCTGATGCTGTGCATAAATGCTGACCGAAATCAATAACAATATTAATAGCTTTTTCATATCATTTTATCTTTATTGAATATTTATGTTTCATAGAAATTGGAATACTTATTACCGGGAAATATTTTACAATCAATCTGAATAAAAGAATTTCGAGAGAAATAAATCCAAGTGTTACAAAAATTTCTCCGGCTGATGGAAAATAACTTCTTACTGCGTATGGCGGATTATATGCAACCAAAAAGCAATTGATTCGGTTGATTAAAACTCCGATAACAACCAATATTGATGCTATAAATATAAATGTTGGGGATTTTCGCACTTCCTTTGACAGAAACATTCGCATTGGAATAATGACTCCAACAAGCAATTCTATAAAAAACATGATCGAAACGGAGTTCAAATCATTCAAGTAAACAAATGATTTGCGGATTACCACATCGCCAATTTTAAAGGCAAGATAAATTCCCAATAATGGTCCGACAATTTTTCCTAATTTGCTCAAAACTTTCATTTCCGGTTTTAATCCGAATGAACGTGAAGAAATAATTGATTCCATTATAATCATCGGGAAACCAACTGAGACGGCTGACAATAAAAACAACAAAGGTAAAATAGGAGTCTGCCAAAGCGGATGCATTTTTGATCCGCTGATTACCATCAAAGTTCCAAGTGATGATTGGTGAAGGCAGCTAAGAACAACGCCAGCGATTATAAATACAAACATTGCTTTACTTAAATATCTTTGTAAAACTCTCAATAATTTATCGATGCTTCCGTTAAATTTTGAGAAAATTCCAGGAAGATTTACATTACCCACAAACTTTTCAAATACAATAGGAAGGAATTCAATATATAAAACACTAACGTAAGTCATTACACAAATACCAACTTCAAATAGAGCTGAGTTACCGTTCCAAAATACAAGTGGATGCCAGATTGAATAATATCTTCCTAAATCAATACAAACAGACAGTGCAACAAAAGTGTAGCCAAGAAGTGCTGTTAATAATGCCGGACGAATTACAACTTCATAATTTGATTTGTTCATTATATGTCCGAGCGCCGCCGATGTGAATCCGCCGGCTGCAAGGGCAACGCCTGCTGCAACATCAACACCAATCCAGATACCCCACGGATGTTGTGTATCAAGGTTTGTCACAAATCCGATTCCAAATAAAAACCGAAGCAGCAAAAATATTCCTCCGATTGCTGCAAGAATAATTAAACCAATTACTATTGGTGTAAAATATTTCTTATCCATTGGGATTGCTCTAATTTCTTCAGTCAATTTATTTACTCCTCATCTTCATTTTCAGATTTTTTATTTACCCACATTATCCCGCCCAAAAGTGCATAAAGTGCTATTGGTGGGATAAAATATGCGAATATTCCATGCTGAATTGTTTCTGAAACTCCGGGTGCCGGGTTCTTTCCGAGTTTTGGAAAATCTAATTTTTCAAATTGTGAACTTGCAAGATATAACCATGAAGTTCCACCGACTTCTGCCTCGCCAAATATTCTGTTTATATATCTGTCAGGGAAATTTTTTATCTTTTTTCTTGCAACTTCTATCAAATCTTTTCGTGGTCCAAAGGTGAGTGTTTCTACCGGACAAATTTCAACACATGCAGGAATTTTCCCTACTTTCAGTCTGTCAATGCAAAAATCACATTTCGAAATATTTGGTTCAATCGCTTTATCAAAATCAAATGTAGGTATCTGAAACGGACATGCAACCATGCAGTATCTGCAACCAATACATTTTGTTTCATCCCAAACTACAGCTCCATATTCTGTCTTTGAAAAAGCTCCGACAATACACGCTGAAACACAAGCAGGATGATCGCAATGCATACACTGAAATTTTACATTCGTTGGAATTTGGTTTGTCTGATATTGGTTAACGACAGTATATCCGCCAGGTGATGGTCTTCGTCTTTTTGACAAAACTTTTTTGTCATCATAATCAGAGGCATCACCGGCAGGTAAATTATGGGCAGTTTTGCATGCCCACTCACATTTCCTGCAGCCTATACAAACGGTTGTATCAACAAGAACTCCAAATCTGTCATTAGACAGTATATTTTCCGGTGAAGCTTTAGTATTCTTAGGAAGTAATAAGTTTGTTGCTGTTGCAGCTCCTGCAATGCTTATGCTGCTTTTTAAGAAGTCTCTTCTGTTTTGTTTTTTCATATTCATGTTTCCATTTAATTGGATATTAATGGCATAAAGATTCTAATGTCTTATTTCAAGATAAAAACTTATTTAAATATTTTCAACCAAATTTGAAAATATTTAAATAAATTTTATAAATATAAAATAATTTATTCGCTTTCTAATTCTAAGGAAAATGTTCTTTTGTCAGTCCACCAAGGTCGAATTTCGGAAATTAACCTTCCTGAAATTATAGCGGGATCTCTTTCAACCATTGATTTTGCTTCTTCAAAAGTGGAAGCATTAAGAATTAAAATTCCTCCGCCTTCTTCATCACCAAATGGACCTGCACAAACTAATTTACCGTCATTTGATAAATCAGTAATGTTTTTCATGTGCCCTTCCTGAATTTTTTGTGACTGCAATGAATCCTGATTCCTGTTCGGACCCTTTTTCAGCATAACAAAGTAATATTGCTTCAGTTCAAAATCATTTTGATTTTGCGCAAAGAAATCAATTGCAAATAAGATTAAAAAAAAGATTACTGATTTTTTCATGTTTATCCTTTTCTATTTTATGATACGTTTACAAAGTCAATCAGATTTCCGATTAAATAAAATTCATCGTGCGATTCAAACGGAAAATTAATTCCCTCAATATATTTAAGAAATTTAAGAGACTGGGTTTTAATAAGTTTTGTTGCTTTCACACACACAATTACCTTTCCAATTGGGAATTTGTTTTCTCTCCAATACCGTTGTGGGTAAAATTTTAAAATTGCTGTTACTTCTTTATTTTTTAAAGCAATACTGAGAACAACATAATCTTCACTGTCATACTTAAAAGTATCAATTACAGATGAATCAAAAATAATATTTTTCTGTAATATCTTTTCAAAGTTGGATTCGGTAAATGACTTAAATTCAGTTGACTTTACAGCATTGTATTTTTTGCTTAAATAATTAATTGCAAGTTTGGTTTGGTTGTTATTTTCAGGAATGAAAATATTTTTCAGCCATGGGGAATCAAGATTTATTGTTATCAAGAAAATTGCATAAATAATTAAAATAGCTGCAAATATTTTTTTCATGCTGAATTCTTCATTTTCTTTTATTCTCAATGTGAATATGAGAAATGTTTTAATTAATTTCACAAATAATTTTAGGGATTAATGTTAAAGAAACAGTTTACATTGCACTCCACTTACAAGGAGGTTATGAATTTTAATTCAGAGATGAAGAATTTGTATTCATTGTCAAAATTAAATGAGCAACACCAAAAAGAATTAGAGATTGTTCAGGTTGAATCATTAAATAATATTGTAAGGCATTCATACCTTGCAAAACCAAACGGAATAATACAAGTTGAAGTGAGAATTGAAAATAATATTTGGGAATGTATAATTAAAGATTACGGTATTTCAAGGACTTTTTTCGATGTTCCTGATTTGGAATTTGATCCAGCCGATATACAAAATTTGCCTGAAGGCGGAATGGGTTTGTTTCTTATAAATAAATTGACTGACTTTAACGAATATAAAATATTCGATACTCATAACGAGTTCTATTTAAGAAAAAACATTTTGGATTAAACTTTAAAAGATATTTTTCTGTCAAAGTAATTAAATGAAAATAAAATCAATAATATTTTTTGTGTTTATTCTTTCGCTGCAGATTTATGCACAGGATTCCACAAATAGCGAGGCTTTCAAATTCAATTTTAAGCGAAATTTATATCCCTTGATTAAGCCGAAATACACTTCATATCCGTTAATGTCGAGTTATATTTTGCAAAAGAAAGCCAGCGAAGGAGACCCTTTTGCTCAGCATGAATTGGGGTTGAGATATTTGCTCGGTAAAGGATTTCAAGCAGATACACAGAAAGCAGTTGTGTGGATGAAAAAAGCCGTTGACAGAGATTTGGCTTCTGCAAAATATAATTACGGAATTTTATTTTTAAATGGAATAGGAGTTGGCTGGAACCCATTTGTGTCATTTGAAAATATTAAATTTGCTGCAGAAAGCGGGATGCCCGAAGCCCAATATGTTATGGGAATTTTTTATACGGATGATTTAATTGTCACAAGAAATATAACTCTGGCTAAAGAATGGTTTACAAAATCCGCAGGAAACAATTTTGATCCTGCAAAAAGTGCACTTCAGAATCTAAACAATACTAGTTTAATTATAAATGATAAATCTAAAACGGATTCAACAAACCGGCAAACTTCTAATATTCAAAATGATTATGATATCGAGATATTGAATTTGCAAGAAAATGGAAGTCAAACATCAATTGATTCACTTGTGAAGAGTTTTGATAAAAATGATTCTAAAAAAATCAGAAAGATTTTGGGAATTGTTGATATTAAATCACAAAAAGATACAACTAATTGGGGACTTTTACTTCATGCTTGCGAGCAAGGAAGCCCTGAAGCATTATTGATAAAAGGAAAAATTGAAAGCAGAAAATTTCAAAATCAAGTTGAGCTGATGAATTCTTCTGAATCACTGATAAAATCTTTTAGGTTGGGTTCAATAAAGGCTCTTGAAGAATTAATGACACTGATAAAGAGAGATGATTTTTTTAGAATTATCAAAAAGCAAATTGATCAAAATAACCCCAAAGCAATGTTCGTTTGGGCTTCGCTTGTTGCGTTAAATCTTGATTATCAATTAACAACTTCGCAGGCAATGGATTTATTGAAAAAATCAGCAAAACTTGAACACTTGAATTCATTGATTGAATTAGGTTTATGTTATTACAATGGAAATCTGGTTGAGAAAAACATTGCAAATGCAAAGGAGTATTGGCGAAAGGCAATTGAATTAGG
>PFVB01000011.1:0-5464 GCA_002790395.1 Ignavibacteriales bacterium CG_4_9_14_3_um_filter_34_10
TGAATTATACGTTACTGATGCTCTTGATAATAGTAGTTTCAGTTCATATAAAATTGATACAAATAATGATGGAAAGAGAGATGCAATTGCTTTCCCACATACTGCATCAGCTGCTGAAGTATTTGTTGGTTTACCAAGGACATTCAATCTTGGAATCAGTGCTGCTTTCTAAAACAATTGTTTAATTGTTTTTGCAAAAAGCCCCTCAAAACGAGGGGTTTTTTGTTTCTCAATTTTCACCGCATTTTTAGTTTTGGTATTTTTGCACAATCAATCTAAGGAAATAAATGCGTTACTTCTTCTTAACTTTCTTTTTTGCAGCAACAGTTTTCAGCCAAAGTTTTTCATTAAGTGGCTTCATTACTTCAAGCGAAGGAAAACCTTTGCCGGGTACAAATATATTTATTGAAAAAGTTAATTTTGGTACTGTTACAGACTCAAAGGGATTTTACATTATTGAAAACCTACCCAAAGGTTATTACAAAATTAAAGTCAGTTATGTTGGATTCGAAAGTACAGCGAAAGATATTGACATTAATCAGAATTCGAAACTTGATTTTATATTAAAGCCGCAGGAAATTTTACTTGGTGAATCAATTGTAAAAGCTGAGGTGGGTAAAACTCCTTATTCATTTTCCAATCTGACCAACGAATTGATTAATGAAAAAATCGGCTCGCAGGAAGCTGTTTACGGTTTGCAGTCAGTCCCGAATATTTTTATTTCTCCGCAAGGCGGTGGTGTTGGCGATTTAAGACTCAGCATACGAGGTTTTAGTCAAACAAATATCGGTGTTATGATTGATGGTGTTCCTGTCAATAATCCGGAAAACGGTGAAGTATATTGGACAAACTGGGCAGGAATGAGCGATATTATCAGTGGTGTTCAGGTTCAGCGCGGACTCGGCTTTGTGCCCTACTCAGTTTCTTCTGTTGGCGGCAATGTCAATTTTATTTCAATGGGAAATTCGGGAAGTGAATTTGTAAAATTCAAAACTGAGTTCGGTTCAGATAATTTCAGGAAAAACACAATTTCATTTTCACAAAGAATTTCAGATAATTTTTCGCTTACTTCATTGGTTTCGAAAAAGACATGGGATGGTTATGCTGATAAAACACAGCTTGATGAAATTACATACTTTTTGGCTCTTAATGGAAATATTGATAATCACTTTCTGAAAATTAATTTGTATGGTTCGCCACAGACACATGGACAAAGACTTACAATGCAAACAATTAATTTCTGGAAATCTCACGGTTCAAAATTTAATTCCGACTGGGGATATCTGAATGGTAAGCCTTTGAATCTTCGTGATAATGTTTTTCACAAGCCAACAGTAAGTCTCAATCATCAATGGCGTTTATCAGATAATTTTATACAAACAAATACATTTTATTTTTCATACGGAGAAGGCGGCGGGACAGTTCCTCCGTGGGCTGAATTCAAAAAAAGCAGTTCAGGACTGATTGATTTTGATTCCGAGTTTTCATTCAACTCAAGTAATATTGACACAAATTTTCATCCGACTTTACACTACACAAAAAACGCATTGAGATTTACTGTTCACAAACATTATTGGTCAGGTTTGATTTCGAGTATTCAGTATAAATCTGAAAATTTATTCCTGATTGCCGGTTTTGATTTTAAGTATTACTCTGCTGAAAATTACAGAAAAGTTGAAAACCTGCTTGGAGGAGATTTTACAATTAGAAGCAGCAATATTAATAATTCGGCAAATGCTCTGCTTTTTGTCGGTGATAAAGTTGATTACAACGCTGATAGTTTTACACGACAGGACGGAATGTTTTTAAACACTGAATTTAATTTCGGAGCTTTCACTGATTATGTGAATATCAGTTTTTCAAATACAAGCTATAAGCGAATTGATTTTTTCAATTACAGAAATGATGACCCGAAACGTGAGACTGAGTGGAAAAGCATTTTGAGTTATACTATAAAAACTGGTTTGAATTACGGTTTGGGTAAAGCAAATATTTATTTCAACATTGGTTATTTCACCAAACCGCCTCTTTCTGAAAACGTTTATGATTATAGCAATAATTTATATCAGAATATTATCAATGAAAAAATTCTGAATACAGAACTCGGCTTTAATTACTCGACTTCAGTTTCAGATATCAAATTAAATTTATTCAGAACTTTATGGAAAGACAAAGCATTCAGTCAGACAATTCAGGATCAAAATACGGGGCAACTTTTCTTTACAAACATTTCTGGCGGTGCTGCCATTCACACCGGAATTGAAATTGAAGCCAAACAAATTTTAACAGAAAATATTTTTGTCAATTCGTCTTTTGCAATCAGCACCAACAGATGGACAAACAACATTAATGCTGTGCTTTCACCCGAATCTGATCCCACACAAAAAAGCAGAGTGCAGTCATTTATCAAGAACACTTTTGTGGGTGGTTTTCCAATGACCAATGCAATGGCAGAAGCCAACTATCATTTTTCACCTTCAGCAAATTCAGAATTTTTTATCAATCCTGTTTTTAATTTTTACGGGAATCATTACGCACAGTTCAATCCGAATTTCAGGAATCAGACAAACAGCAAGACTGTCAACTCATGGAGATTGCCGGATTATTTCCTTGTTGATTTGCATTTCGGATATAAAATAAAATCCGATGGTTTTGTAAAAGGAATCGAAATAAGTTTTAATTTGTTCAATATATTAAATAAGAAAGATTACGTTATCGATGCTTATGATGGTTTGAACCATAACAGCAAATCTGCAATCGTTTGGTTTGGCAGAGAAAGATGGTGGCACGTAAGCACAAGTTTTTATTTTTAACAGGAGGTTTTTAATGTTCAAGAAATTTTTATTTGTATTGTTTATTTCTTTCACTTTAATTGCAGGTGAAAAACCTTACGTACTTTTGATTTCATTTGATGGATTCAGATGGGATTATCTCGATCGTGGTTTATCACCGAATATTGAAAAATTTTATAATGACGGAATACGTGCAATGTCTTTGCAACCATGTTTTCCATCAAAAACATTTCCCAATCATTATTCAATAATCACCGGGATGTATCCTGAAAATCATGGGATTATATCAAACTATTTCAAAGACATTAAAAGGAATCAGGTGTACAGACTTGGAGATTCTGCACAAGTCAGAAATTCAGAATGGTATTTGGGTGAAGCCTTTTGGGAAACTGCAGAAAGAAACCGAATTAAAACTGCAAGTTATTTTTGGCCCGGTTCTGAAGTGCATTTAAGTTATCGTCATCCAAGTTACTTTATGGAATACAATCAGCAGACACCATACAAAGACAGAGTTGACGGGGTTATAAACTGGCTTAAACTTCCTAAAGAAAAACGCCCACATTTTATTACTTTGTATTTCGAAGACACAGATAACACAGGACATGATTTTGGTCCCGACTCAAAAGAGGTGAATGAATCAATCGTTAGACTTGATAATATTGTTAAATATCTTGATGAATCGCTGAAGTCAATTAATTTCAGAGACAGCATTAATATTATTATTGTTTCCGATCATGGAATGACTTCCACACCAAAAGAAAAAATCATAAATATCGAAAGCATAGTTCCCGATTTTGGTTGCAAGTTTATCGAACCGGGACCTGTAATGAAAATTGAATGTGACATAAATAAAATCGAAGCCGTTTACCAAAAACTAAACCAGAATGAAAATCATTATCGTGTCTTCAGGCGTGAAGATGTTCCGGATTATTTTCATTACTCAAAGAATCCATTCATCAGTCCAATAATTATTGTTGCTGATCTTGGTTATTCTCTTGTTGATAACCGAACGATGAAAAGAAGTGTTGAAAAATGGAGTTTGGGAAATCATGGATTTGATAATCATGCTTCAGATATGCATGGAATATTTGTCGCTAACGGAAGTATGTTTAGGAAAAATTATAAAACCGGTTCAGTACTGAATATTGATATCTATCCCCTGCTTTGCAAAATATTTGATATTTTCCCACGGGCAAATATTGACGGTGATTTGTCAAGAATAAAATTTATTTTAAAAGAGGAATAGATGAGTGATCTGTTAAATATAAATTTCCAAAAAGAAATTCTTGATAATGGTCTTGAAGTTATAATTTCGGAAGATAATTCAATCCCGATTGTATCAGTGAATATCTGGTATAAAGTTGGTTCGGCAAATGAAAGCCGTGGCAAGACAGGTTTTGCTCATTTGTTTGAGCACATGATGTTTCAGGGCTCATTGCATGTTCCCAAAGAAATGCATTTCAGATATATTCAGGAAGCTGGCGGAAAATTGAATGGTTCGACAAGCTTTGATAAAACAAATTACTATGAAACGCTTCCATCAAATTCCCTGGAACTTGCATTGTGGCTTGAATCGGACAGAATGGGATTTCTGCTACCAGCACTTACACTGGAAAAACTGAATAATCAGAAAGATGTTGTAATGAATGAAAGACGACAGAATTATGATAATCAGCCATATGGACTTCAATGGGAATTGCTGTTTTCTAATTTATTTCCCTCTGACCATCCTTATTCTTGGCCAACAATCGGTTTAATGAGTGATATTGAAAAGTTTGAACTCGAAGATGTCAGGAATTTTTTTAATCAATATTATTCGCCGGATAATGCAAGTCTTGTAATTGCAGGAAATGTAAATACAAAAGATGCATTCGGACTGGTAAAAAAATATTTTGATGATATACCGGCAAATCAAGTGAAACATTCTCTTAAAAAGATTAATCCGCTGCTGAATGAGAATAAACTTTATATTCATCAGGATAATGTTCAGCTAAGTAAAATATACTTTGCATGGAATACGGTTTCACAATATGAAGAAGATGATGCTGCACTTGAAATTCTTTCAGTGATTCTGTCCGGCAATAAAAATTCCAAACTGAACAAAGTACTTGTTTTTGAGAAACAGATTGCACAAAATATTTCTGCTTTTCAGTTCGCCGGAGTTGTAAGTGGCGCATTCATTATAACCGCAACAATAAAACAAAATGTTTCAGCGGAAGATGTTAAAAAAGAAATTCTAAGAGTGATTTCAGAATTGCATACAAACATTACAGATGACGAAATTTCAAGAGCCAAAAACAGTATAAAATCAATTTTTATTGCTTCATTGCAGCATATGGAAAGTCTTGCAGATCAGATGAATCATTACAATACTTACTTAAACAATCCGAATGCTTTTCAGTATGATTTGAACAGATACAATTCAGTAACGAAGGAAAAATTAATTACCGTGGTGACGAAATACTTTTCTCAATATTATTCTGAATTAAGAATTGTACCAAAGGAGGATAAAAATGCTGAATAGAGAAATTGTCCCTGCAAGCGGAAAGTTAGATTCTTTCCTATTGCCAAAAATATTTTTTTTTACTGCTGACAATGGTTTGAAAGTTTCTGCAGTCAACAAGCCGAAACTTCCGATTGTGCAATTAGATTTCATTATTTTCTCAGGCAGC
>PFVB01000011.1:5514-15891 GCA_002790395.1 Ignavibacteriales bacterium CG_4_9_14_3_um_filter_34_10
AATTGATGAGGGTGCCGGTGAATATTCATCACTTCAGTTGGCAGAAGAATTTGAGAAACTTGGTTCTTTTTTTTCAATTGAAACACATGTGGAATTTATTAAGCTTTCTCTTTTCACATTAAAAGAAAATGTTGACCGTTCATTTGAATTAATCTCAAAGATTATTCAATTTCCTCAGTTTAACGAATCGGATTTTCAAAGAGAAAAGAACAAAGCAACAACCAGCTTGCTCCGATTAAGCGATGAATCGCAGTACTTAGCTAATGCAGCATTTGATAAAGTGCTTTATGCTAATTCTTATCTTCAATTTCCAAAATTTGGGACACTTGCTTCATTAAATAATATCACTATAACCGATTGCAAGAATTATTACAAACAAAATTTCTTCATCCAAAATATGCATTTGATCGCAACCGGTGATATTGACTCAAGTGAAATAAAAGGTTTAGTCGGGAAATATTTGAATAATATAAATTCATCGGATGAAAAAGTAACCCATAATCAAAACTTGCGAAATAATAAGAGTTCATTTTTCGTAATTGATAAGGAAGATTCAGTACAATCAGAAATCAGAATTGGAAGATTAAGCACTCCAAGGAATGAGGGGAATCATTTTGCAAGATCTATAATGAATACAATTTTAGGCGGTAGTTTTGTAAGCAGAATTAATATAAATCTTAGGGAAGAAAAAGGATTTACATACGGTGCGCACTCATCATTTTTTTATTATCAAAACGCATCTAACTTTGTTGTTTCTACTGCAGTTGAGACTAAAAATACAATTCAAACTATTAAAGAAATATTTAAAGAGTTTGAAAGCATTCGCCTTTCAATCAGCAAAGAGGAAATTGATATAGCCAAATCATACTTAATCAAACTATTTCCTTCAATGTTTGAGTCGTATGAGCAAATCAACAATAATGTTTTTAATCTCATTTACTTTGCTTTACCTGGTGATTATTATGATAATTATATAAAAAATATTGAGTCAGTCTCTGTTGATGAAGTACAATCAGCAGCATCAGATGAAATAATAATTAATGATATGCAGGTTATAATCGCTGGGGACAAAAAAAATCTAATCGATTCATTCAGCTCAATAACAAAAGACAAAGTGAATATTATTGAAAAAGAAGAGTTGATTGAAAAATGCTAAAACACCGGTTGAAGAAACTGGTGTCCTTTCAACTTTGCAATCTTGATTTCTTCTGATAATGCTGTTAAATCCGAAAGTGGAAGAATAATATTTTGTAAATCCTGGCCTGCATATTTAACATAATAATACCGAAACAAAGATTCTTGTTCTGCCTCGCCTCTGTTTTCCATTGAATGAAAACCCCTTTTGTCGAAAAGAGTTTTCCCTCTTGACTTAAATTCAGATTTAATGAATGGGAATATTTTTGAAGAACACAAAGAATAATTGGGATCAAAGACAATTGACTTTGAGCCGGGGAAACTTTCAATTATGCTTTTTACTTGTGATACAATAGATTTTTTTGAATCATCTTCATCAATTTCATAAGTTGAAGAGATTTCATCATTCAACATAATTGAATAATCAATATTCATGGATGCCGCCATTGATGCAACTTTCTTAGCGTCATCATTAAGCGGAATCAATAAATGATAAATCGGTAAATATGATTTCATCTCTCTTAACTCGTCAGCAGAAAAAGCGGAATTATAATAAATTAAGAAAGCCAATTTTGAAACTTCTCTCTCGATAGACTCATCATAAATTAATTTAGCACTTAATATTTGCTTTTTATTTGTAAATATTTTTAACGTTGTGTTTCCACCTATTGATTCCTCTTTACAATTGACACTTGTAATTCCGTTTTCAATCGATGAAACTATTTCGTTCAATAAAATTGGTTGTTTTATTGATTTTGGGACCTTAATCCTAAAGTAAATAATAGTATCCCCATTACTCAATTTATTTTTTTTATTTATCCATTCGGGTTTAAGTGCAAATGAATTTATCACCTTTAGAAATTTTTTCTCAATGGTTTTAGGATCTTCAAATTTACCAATCGTGGCGGAATTGTTTGGCAAAAATATTTCCATAAAGATATTAAGAAAAAGCAAAGCAACAGAAACAGCAATGAGAGAGTAGATTATTTTTTTATGCAATTTTGAACCAATTATTTATCTTCAAAATGAGCTGGACGTTTTTGAAGGAATGCATCTGTTCCTTCTTTGAAATCATCGGTGCTGCAGGATTCGGCAAATAATTCAGCTTCCAGTTTCAAACCACTTTTCAAATTCAACATCGAACCACCGATTGATGCTTTTAGAATATTCTTAACAATCACAGAGCTCATTTCTGAAACTCTCTCTGCAAACTCTAAAGTCCTTCTAAACAATTCTTCATGTAAAAACACTTGATTAACCAATCCAAATTTAACAGCATCTTCTGCATTGATCATATCTCCGGTTAACATTAACTCGATAGATTTTGCTGTACCAACTAACCGAGTTAATCTTTGCGTTCCGCCATAACCCGGAATTATACCAAGCTTAATTTCCGGCTGTCCGAATTTTGCTTTTACAGAAGCAAAGCGGATGTGACAAGCCATTGCAAGTTCGCAGCCACCGCCAAGTGCATAACCATTTACTGCAGCAATGACAGGCTTATTCAGATTTTCAATTTTATTAAAAACAGATTGTCCGAATTCAGAAAATTGTTTTGCACTTTCAACATCAAGTTTGTTAATTTCCTCAATGTCAGCTCCGGCAACAAACGCCTTTTCTCCGCTTCCGGTGATTATGACAACCTTTACAGAGTTATTAACTTGAATTTCATCAAGAACAGAATTCAGTTCTGATAAAGTTTGATTATTCAGTGCGTTTAATTTTTCGGGTCTGCTAATTTTTACAATCTTAATTTTATTATTCTCTTCAACAATTAGATTTTTATAACTCATTTCAACTCCTATACTTTTACAAAGATTGGGATTCTTATCCGAAGGTCAAGCGACAAATATTGATAACCATCAGGATAAACATTTACGTAACTCATTACATCCATCAGAAACATTGAAAAACCAAAGCCCACATGGAAACCAAGTTTTGAAAGTTGCTCGACATAATTATCCTTTCCACTTCCAGTTTTATATTGATGATAATTTTCAAACAAAGCCCAATTGATTCCGCCTTCTACGATTGGCATCAGAAGAAAATCCTGTTCAATTACAGGAGGCAAGAAAAACCTAATCCCCGGTTCAATAAAAATCATATTTGTAGAGAAAGAAGAATAAGATGAGGTTTTATAAAGATTCTGTTTTCCCGGATAATGGTGGTAACCCAATTTTGTGTACAGGAAAACCGGAAGAACTTCATTGTCCGTATATGCAAAGGAAACATCAACTCCGACTCCAATATTTCTATTATCGGCATAGGCACCAAGTGGAAATCGTGGACCGAGCCCGACTGCCATAAATAAACCTCTGGCTTCGCCCAATTTTATTACTTGAGCGCTGCTGAAACCAGTCAATAAAAAAAACACTAAAAAGAATTTTTTCATTTTATCATCTCTGTACCTATTCCATATTTATATACCAGAATTCCTCCATGAGCACCGGTTTGATAAATTAAAAAACCGCCAACCAAAGCTAATACGACAAATAAAATTTTAAATGTTTTGTTAAATTTCTTTGTCACTAACAGCCCGATTCTCAAAGCCGATAAAGCTGCAAAGAACCAAAGAGTAATTGTAGCATATTCTTCATGCTCTCCGATAACGTTTTCAATCGTTTCGCTGATAATACCGGATTTTGAATTTTCAAATTTCTCTTCTGCAAATTCCTCTGCCTGATGTCCTGTCAATACTGCTGCAAGTCCTGCCAATGTACCTGCAAGCAGAAGAATCAAAACAAACTTTTCAAACTCTTTATTTTTCAAAAAGAGAGTAACAATTTCAAACAAAACATAGAAAGACAGCAGAGCGATTGGAAAGTGAACAACAATCGGATGAAATTGAGCTAGCGTTTCCATTTTACCTCCCGGTTTTATAAATATTTTTATGTGTAAAAAATCAGTATTTCACTTTATATAAAAACAATCCTTTTGAAGGCACCGAAATTCCCGCTTTTGATCGATCCTTACAATCAAATAAATCTAAAATATAATTCTCGTTTTTATTTTCTCTGATTGAAAATAAAATCGTTCCTACAATGGCTCTTACCATTCCGTGAAGAAAACGATTCCCTTCGATATAAAATATGGTTAAAAATTTACTTTTTCGCCAATGAATATTTGAAACATTACAGATTTTATTTTCGACCTCGCTCTCATGCTTTGTAAATGAAGTGAAGTCTTTTCCTCCGGTAAAAAATGTGCTGAGATAATTCAGTCTCTCAATATGATTATTTCTCAACCATGAAATATGATAAGTAAAATCAAAATAAAACGGTGATTTGAAATCGCTGATAAGATAAATATAGCTTCGTGATTTTGCATCGAATCTTGCATTGAAATCCTGATTAACTTCATTAATTGAAATAACTGAAATATCATTTGGCAAAATAGAATTCAGCGAATAAAGGAATTTATATTCATCAACAATTTTTTCTGATAGAAAATTTGCAGTTTGTCCCAATGCATGAACGCCGGAATCAGTTCTTCCCGAACCAATAAGATTTATTTTCTGTCTTGTGATTTTTTCTATTGCTTCTTTAATAATCTGCTGAACGGTAACCGCATTTTCCTGTATCTGCCAGCCAGCATAATTTTTTCCGTTATACTGTATGACAATTTTATAATTTGGCATCAAACCATCCGATATAGTCAGTTACTAAAATGAACTGACAAAATTAAACCGAATTGTATTTGGCAAAGCCACTGTATTTACATAATCGAAATTTACATTCCAACTCAAATCATTTGACAAGTTTTTATTGTACCTCGAAACCAATCTGACAGCATTTATTGCAGATGCAATTCTATTCAATATTAATGCACCCGCAGCAAACCTTATATTATTATATGCATTTTCACTCGATTTCCACATCCTGCGAAATTCTTTTCTTTCACTTTGCGATTCCCACTGCCAAGCATAATTCGCATTGTAAACATCCGCATAGCTTCTTTCCAATTCTTTAATTTTATTATACTCATCAATATTCATGTACAAGCCAACATTCACAAAATAATTATCATCTTTGCCCGCAATATCTGCTCCGGCATAACTTGCTGCAAAACTTTTATAATTATCTTTCATCTGACTTCCATAATTATTGAAACCAATTATGAAGCCCCAAAGGACAGCATCTCCAATCGTAAAATATTTTCCTGACTCATAACTATTGGCATAAAGCTCTCCCATTCCTGGAAGAAGCATCGAATACAGTACAGCTAATCCGGCTTTCTTTTTTGAAGGTGCATTTTCAAAATTAGTTTTATTGATAACAATTTTAGTATTCACGTCTGCTGAGAAATTTACCATTGAATAATTTAATGTTTGTGCCAACGTAAATTGAGAAATAAGTAAAACAAGAAAGAATATTTTTTTCATTTAACTACCGATTTTTATTGATTAAACTGTACAAAACTCTCCATCGAAATCCTTTATTGTTAATTTAATAATTTTATTTATCAAAGACTTATCATATTTAGCTTTGATGCGAACATAATTTGAAGTCCAACCAAACATAAATCCATTTGTATTCTCATGTTCAAAAATAATTTCAGCAACCCGCCCAACATTACTCTGATAAAATTCATTTTTCTTTTTTACACTTAAAATTCTGAGCATGTTGTTTCGTTTTTTCCTCTCCACAATATCTACAGAATCATTAAGTAAAATTGCTTTTGTATCCGGACGTTCCGAATAAGTGAAAACATGTAAATATGAAACCGGAAGATCCCTCAAAAATTCGTAGGTTGTCAAAAAGTCCTCATTTGTTTCTCCGGGGAAACCGACAATCACATCGATTCCGATTCCGATGTTTGGAATTTTATTATTCAACTTGATAATTAAGTCACGGAAAAAATCCGAATTATATCGCCTTTGCATCGCGCGTAAAATTTTTGAACTTCCGCTTTGTAAAGGGATATGAAAATGCCTGCACATTTTTTTGTTTTGCAAAGTCAGCTCAATTATCTCATCAGTCAATAAATTAGGCTCAATTGAGCTTATCCGAATTCTAAAATTTCCCTTTGCTTCGGCTAAATTTTTCAGAAGATGATGAAGATTTGTATTTATCTTTTTACCATAATCGCCAACATTTACGCCGGTTAAAATTATTTCATGAAAATCTTTTCGCAGCAGTTCATTAAATCCTTCAAGTGTCTGTTCAATCCCAACACTTCGGCTTTCTCCACGGGCTGCCGGGATAGTACAATATGTGCATTTATAATCACAACCATCTTGGATTTTGTAAAATGCCCTTGTTCTGCCGGCTGATTCATTGGAAGAAGCAAAATTAAACTCATTCAAGGATTCAGTTGGAGAAACATGAATACATGATAATTCTTTTTTCTCAAAATTTTCAAAAAGAGAGAACAACTTAAATTTTTCATTACTACCGACAACTGCATCGACTCCAGAAATAAAGGAAATCTGCTCAGGTCGAAGTTGAGCGTAGCAGCCGGTAACAGCCAGAAAAGCGTTTGGATTTTTTCTTAATGCTCTTCTTGCAATTTGTCTGCATTCTTTTTCTGCATTTTCGGTTACTGTACAAGTATTAATTATATAAACATCTGCTTTTTCAGAGAAATCCACAACCCGGAAACCTTTCTCAATAAACTGATTTCCGATTGTAGCTGTTTCTGAAAAATTTAATTTACAACCTAATGTATGTAAAGCAACTGTCTTCGACACATTATCCTTTCAGATATAAAAATGGGGCTTTTCATTTGCAACATAAAAAAATCTGCAAACAAAATCAGCCCCAAAATAAATCACTGATTAATTATTTTCTGTTGTTTCGCTAATCTTAGATCTATCCTCTCTGTGAGCATTTCTTTTAAAATCTTCTTCATACAGGCTAAAATCAGACGAATCAAATTTCTTCAAATCAGAGCTCAAAACATCCTGAACAGTAACTCTTTCGAGCTTATGTTCTTTGATATATGATTGAATTTCATCATCAGATTTTTCTTTTAATGAAGCAAGAACACTGAGAACAATCTTCTTATTTTCTTTATCGAATTCAACAACCTTTACAGGAAGTTTGGAATCAACAGGAAAGCAGAATGATACATTCTTGATTTTAGAAGTTGATAATTGAGTAACAGGAACAAATCCATCAACACCTAAAGGCAATTCAGCAATCAATCCTTTTTCAATAACCCTTACAACTTTGGCTTCTGAGGAAATTCCGACAGAATAATTGGATTCAAAGTTATCCCAAGGATTATCATTAACTTGTTTATGTCCCAAAGAAATTTTCCTTTGGTCTGTATCAATAGCTAATACAACAACTTCAATATTTTCACCTTTTTTAACAACTTCCCCGGGGTGACGGATTTTCTTTGTCCATGACAAATCACTGATATGAACTAAGCCGTCAATTCCTGGTTCCAATTCAACAAACACACCGAAGTTAGTAAGATTTCTTGCAACACCATTATGTTTTGAACCGACAGGATATTTCTTCATTAATTCATCCCATGGATCAGGAGTCAATTGTTTCATACCGAGAGAAATTTTCTTTTCATCTTTATCAAGACTTAAAATAACGGCTTCAATAATTTGTCCCATTGAAACAAACTGCGAAGGATGGCTGATATGCTGCGTCCAGCTCATTTCAGAGATATGAATTAATCCTTCAATTCCTTTTTCAATTTCAATAAAAGCACCGTAATCTGTAAGTGAAACTACTCTGCCGGCAACTTTATCTCCAATTTTATATTTGTTTTCAATATTTTCCCAAGGATGTGGGAGAAGCTGTTTAAGACTTAATGAAATTCTCTTCTTTTCAGGATCATAATCTGTTACAACCACTTTAATCTTTTCATCAAGTTTAACAACTTCATTTGGATGATTAATTCTACCCCAGCTTAAATCTGTAATATGAATTAATCCGTCAACACCGTTTAAGTCAACAAATACGCCGAAGTCAGTGATAGCTTTAACAGTTCCTTCAAGAACCAAACCTTTTTCAAGTTTCTCAAGAATTTCTTTTCTCTGATCTGCGATTGTCTCTTCAATTAATACTTTGTGCGAAACAACAACATTTTCGGTAGGAACATTAACTTTAACAATTTTGAAATCCATAGTTTGACCTACATAAGCATCAAAATCTCTTACCGGTCTGATATCAATCTGTGAACCCGGAAGGAATGCTTCAAGTCCGAGAACGTCAACTACCATTCCACCTTTAATTCTCTTAAGAATTTTACCTTGCAAAACTTCTTCCTGCTCAAAAGCCTGCATAATTTTTGCCCAAACTTTCAAGAAATCAGCACGTTTTTTACTAAGAACTAAGTTGCCTTCTTCATCTTCAATACTTTCAATAACAATATCAACCTCAAGCCCGATTTTCAACTCCTGATTCGGATCAAACTCATCTCTTGAAATTGTACCGTCAGATTTAAATCCAACATCAACGACAACGTTATCGCCAGAAATACTTGAAATACGACCTCTGATTATTTCGCCTTCTTTAATATCCTTAAAAGAATTTTCGTACAACTTTTCGAGTGACTGCAATTCCTCTTGTGAATACTCATCAGTATTGATAAATCTTGCCGGTCGGTTCAGATTTTTGATTTCTTTAACTTCTTTATTTGAAGCCTTGTCATTGGTCTCTTTATCGCGGAAACCCATTTATACTCCTAAAATATAGCTTTAATTAATCTGCCATCATGATTAAAAAAGCCCTTTTTGTTTAATTTAACATAAGTTAATTTTGATGGCTTAAGTTTTTTTTATTTGCTCTACAAATGATAATATCTTTTTAAGTTCACTATCAACAGAAATAGATGTAGTATCTAATTCAAAGGCATCATCCGCTTTTTTTAGTGGACTATCTTCCCTTCCACTGTCAATCAAATCTCTTTCTTTCAGATTATTTTTCACTTCATCCAAAGTGATTTTAATGTTTTGTTCAGAAAGTTCTTTGAATCTTCTTTCCGCACGAACGTCAATATCAGCATTCATGTATATTTTTATATCAGCATTAGGAAATACGACCGTTGTAATATCCCTGCCTTCAGCAACCAGACTGCAATTTTTGCCTACCCGTTTTTGGATTTTAACCATTTCTCTGCGGACATCAGGAATTTTACTAATATCACTTACTTTTGAGTTTATTTTCGGAGTTCGAATGAAATCAGTTATCTCTTCCCCGTCAACAAAAACATGAGTAATTCCGTTTTCAAACTTCAATTTTATGTCAATTGATTCTGCGATTGCAATAATCGAATTAATATCATTAATAACACCATTGCGGATAGCAATAAATGTGATTGCGCGATACATGGCGCCAGTGTCCATATATACGAAATTCAGTTTTTCAGCAATAAGTTTTGCTAATGTACTTTTACCGGAAGCTGCCGGACCATCAATGGCTATTATAATATTTTTTGACATATGAGGTGCAAATATACCGATACGAGCTAATTATTCAAAAACAATTATTATAAAATATTATTATTAAAGCAGTTACATTAGCAGGAACATTAACTTAAACTTAAAATCTTCAGCATTTCATTATGAACTTTATTGTTGGAAGCCAAAATCTGTTTTGAATAAATGTCAATTTTCTCATTCTCAAAATTTGTAACAATTCCGCCGGCTTCTTCAACGAGTAATTTCCCGGCACAAATATCCCACGGATGAAGATGAACTTCCCAATAACCGTCAAAAACTCCAAGAGCAACATAGCAAAAATCAATTGAAGCACAGCCGAGTCTTCTTACAGCTCTTGCACGAAGGATAAACTTATTGAATCTTTCAATTGCAGAATTCGGGTTTTCACGAATATCATACGGAAATCCTGTTGCGAGAACGCTTTTTTCAATGTCCTCATTATCACTGACGTGGATAATTTTTCCGTTCATTTCTGCACCGCCTTTCTTTTCGGCTATAAACAAAGCATTATTCATAACATCATACACTGCCCCAGCAATAATTTCATTTCCTTTTGTCAGTCCGATTGATACAGAAAATATCGGTAATCCGTGAGCGAAATTTGTCGTTCCATCAAGCGGGTCAATCACCCAAGTATATTCCGATGATTTTTTCTCAAATCCGCTTTCTTCCGCCAGAATGCTATGTGAAGGAAAATTCTTTGAAACAAAATCAATTATTTCCTTTTCGCTTTTTTTATCAATTTCAGTCACCAAATTCGATTTCGATCCCTTGAATTCAATCAGAAAATCCTTACTAAATCCGTCCTTAAGAATTTCACCGGCTGTTTTTGTAATTTC
>PFVB01000211.1 GCA_002790395.1 Ignavibacteriales bacterium CG_4_9_14_3_um_filter_34_10
AAAATTAACATAAACCACGTAGTGGTTAAATATTTGTAGAAAAGAAAACCTAACATAAAAAATCAAACTCCGTAGGAGTGATATATTTTATTCAAACAGATTTACACAAATTTATCGTTGCGACTTCGCGACCTTTGCGAGAAACAGAAACCTTCGTGAACTTAGTGCATCCTTAATGAACTTAGTGGTTAAATCTTTTCTTTTCTATTTTATATCTTTGCATCACCATTTAATAATATTTAGGAAAACCATGAAGACAATAACTAAAATTATTCTGACTTTCAGCATTATTTTCATTGCCTCAAATGTATTCTCTCAGGGAATTCCTGAACCTCTCTACAAGGACATATATCCATTCCTTAGCTCACTTGCTCAAAAAGGACTGATTGAATTCAATGATGAAATTCGCCCCCTCTCGCGCGAATATGTATTTGATCAATTAAAAATCATAAATGAAAAATTAAAAATAGATCCAAAGTTGAATTTAACCGAACTTGAAAAACAAGAACTAAAATTCTACATGCAAGATTACAACATCGAACCTAGTACTAAGTATTCTAATGATATTTCATTTTTACCCGCCGCAGAAAAATCGAAGGCGGGGCCAGGAGATTGCGACGAACCAATCTCAAATCCTTTATCAAATAAACAAATAAACAACTCAACAAATCAACCGAAATTATTTGATTTAGATTTGTCACAGAACTACTTCCGGCTTTTTACATATTCGAATAATATAATCAGACTAAATCTCGACCCGATTTTTGGATTGAAATTCGGTACTCGTGATGGCAGTTCTTATAAACATTTTTATAATGGTGTTAGACTGTATGGCTATCTTTCTGATAATGTTTCGTTTAGTTTTGATTTCAGAGACAATTCGGAATCGGGTGATAAACTTGATGTTACAAAATCATTTACACCGACAACAGGTATCATCCGTTCATTAAGTGAAGGTAATTCTTTTCAATATTCAGAAGTAAGAACCTCTATATCATATTCATGGAAGTGGGGAAGTATCACTGCTGCAAAAGACTTTATTAATTGGGGCTATGGTAAAAGCGGATTGATTGTTATGTCCGATAAAGCCCCGTCTTTTCCGCTTATACGATTAGATCTTCATCCCGCCGATTGGCTTAGTTTTAATTATTTCCATGCCTGGTTAAGTTCGGATGTTGTTGACAGTAATGAAATTTATCAGTCTTATAGAAAAAGTTCAAATTATGATCGTATTCTGTATCGTGAAAAATATTTGGCTTCACATACAATAACAATTTATCCTTATTCCGGTATTTCTGTTTCTCTTGGTGAATCAGTAGTTTATTCCGATCGCCTTGAATTTGCATATATGTTTCCGCTAATGTTTTTCCGTGCGGCAGATCATTATTTAAGCAGAAAAAATAACAGTGCCGGTGCAAATTCACAGTTCTTCTTTGGAATTAGTTCCCGGAATAATATTAAAAATACTCACTTATATGCATCTTTAATTATTGATGAAATTGCTTTATCTAATATGTTTGATTCAAAGAGACAAAGAAATCAAATTGCATTTTCTCTGGGTGCTTCTGTTGTAGATCTTCCGATTGATAATCTAAAACTTACAGTTGAATATACACGAATTAACCCATTTGTATATCGTCATTATATTCCAACGCAGACATTCACAAATCATGGTTATTTACTCGGACATTGGATGGGGCATAATTCAGATATGATTTATGGTTCTTTGGAATATAAAATCCTTCGCGGTTTGAAATCAGAACTTTGGTTAAGACACATAAGAAAGGGAGGCGATGGTCTTGTTGATGATCAATATACATTACCGTCCAAACCCTTCTTATTCGGTCTTCGAAATAATTATACCGATTTTGGCTTTGAGTTATCTTATCAATTCTTTCATGATATATTTGCGAAAATTATCTGGCAGTCAAATTCAATTTCATCAGAATATTTTAACGGTTTATTCTCGGACTCAAAAAAAAATGAAATATATTTTAGCATAAATTATGGATTCTAACATAGGTTTATTTTGCTACCCAAAATAGTGAGTGCGGTAAAGAAAATAAAGAGTTATAGGTAAAGGAAAAGGTATAGTGTATAAAAGTTTTAAGGAAATGCCGATTTGGAATGATGCAATGAATTTGGCAGAAGAAATTTTTAAGTTATCTGAAAGTTTTCCTAAGAAGAAAGATTATGGTTTGACTTCGCAACTTCGAAGGGTGCTCTTAGTATATCTGCCAATACAGCCGAAGCATATAGCCGAAATCTCAAATAGATAAAATTAATTTTTATTATTATTCAATATTTCAAAGAACTTTTTTGTACTTTTAACATACAAGACACTGAGAACACGAAGAAACACTTAGTGGTTAAATATTTTCTTTGTTTTTTTGTGTAGCATTACAAAATTTTTCTTTGAATAAAATATGATTGGAAATAATCAGATTAACCCCAAATATGTTATAGAAAAAATCATTCAGGGAACTATACCTGAAGTTTCTATAAACAAAATATTAAACTCGCAGTTGATACGTAAAGGGAATATACTTACTGTCAAAAATTTGAGCGGTGAGATATACAAACTAAATATCGAACCTTATGACGAGATAATTATTTTGGGTGTTGGAAAAGCAAGTTATAAATTTTCTGATGCTTTTCAGGATTTATTCCCCGATAAAAAAGTAAGCGGACTTATTGTAAGTAAAGAAAAAGTTGAAGATAATTTGATTGGGATCAAGTTTGTCAAAGCCGGTCATCCGATTCCTGATTATCAAGGGATTAAAGCAGCCAAACAAATTATTTCAATTCTGAAAAGAACAGAAAGGAATAAACTTATTTTCTTCCTTC
This sequence comes from Ignavibacteriales bacterium CG_4_9_14_3_um_filter_34_10, assembly GCA_002790395.1. Lineage (GTDB taxonomy): Bacteria > Bacteroidota > Ignavibacteria > Ignavibacteriales > Melioribacteraceae > UM-FILTER-34-10. Next base: position 2,848 of record PFVB01000211.1, read on the forward strand.
TCTCAGGTGGGGCTTCTTCACTTCTCCCTTTACCAATAGAAGGATTCAGTTTAAAAGAAAAAGTAAAAATTACGAAAGAATTAATTAGCCGCGGTGCTGATATAAATGAGATTAATTCATTTCGAAAATATTTTTCAAAAATCAAAGGCGGAGGTTTGCTTCAGTTTATCAAAACGAAATGTGTGACTTTGATTATTTCAGATGTAATTGGTAATCCCATTTCTGCTATTGGTTCTGCTCCAACTTTGTTATCGAAACCAAGTAATCATGAAGTCAAAAAGATATTAGTGAAATATAATTTATATAATGATTTAAGTATAACTGCAAAAATGAAACTTCGAAAAAATATTTGGCAGGAATTCAAACCGGAATGCGTGTCAGAAAATATTATTCTGTTTGATAATAAAGGTTTTCAAAATATAGCTGCAAGTGTTGCATTAAAAAATAATATACAAGTTCATTTTATAAATGATTTTATTTGCGGTGATGTTAAAATTGCAGCAAGGAAATTGATTAGAAAATACAAGTTAATTATCAATGAAACGAAAAATGGAAAGGGAATTCATCTTGTTTTATCAGGTGGCGAAACGACTGTAAAGGTGCATGGAAAAGGGAAGGGCGGGCGAAATCATGAACTGTCATTGCTGATGCTGAATTTTATATCTCAAGTAAACAAAGCCGCATTTTTAAGTCTGGCATCTGATGGTGATGATGGCAATTCACTAAATGCAGGTGCTTTAATTGATAGTGATTCGAAGTTATTGATTAAAAAATCAAAATTGAATCCTGAAAAATTTCTTGAATCAAATGATTCCTTTTCACTTTTCAAACTAACCGGAGAATTATTCCAATTCCCCAAAGGCATTACAAATGTTATGGATATTCAGTTTTTTCTGTTTATGAATAATTAGTCCCGCATAAAATAATTCAGAAAAGTTCGTCAATAAATTTGCTTATCTCTTCAAAACGAACATCCGCATTTTTATCATCAAGTTCAATCAGATACAAAAAACCCTTCTCTGAGTTGCAACTTTTTACTGCCCCCCAAAATTTTAACTGATCACTTTCAATTAACTCACCGTTTGTTTCCGACCATTTTTCCAAAGCAGTCATACATCCCTGCGAAGGAGTGTAAGGATAATAAGTTTTATCAGCATAAAACTCGGGATTAATCGTTGAGCCATGCGCAATTATTTCCGTCCTGCCAGCCTTTCCTGCATAATATGCTTCTGAAACAGGTGCGTAGTTTCTCCAACTTTTGGGAAATAAATCTTTATATAATTCAAGTTTCCACTCACTGTTTTCATTATTGTTCCCGAAAAAAGATTTGACAGAAAACTCAAATGGTAATCCTAATTGCAAATTTGTTGTAGGACCGATAAAAACATTTTTTGAATTTGCAAAACCCTGAAAAGACAAAACACCTTGCGGAGTGTTGCCGTTTGTTATATAACCCGGAAGATTTGTGATTGACCTTGCAAAATGTTTTATATAAAAAATTGAGCCGTCTTCGTTTCGTATGAATTTATTGTCTTTGTTTTTTACAATTGTAATTCCTCTGTAATCTCTGTTTTTTCTTTGAAAAGAATAAATGTAGAAATAATCTTCACTTAACTTATGGTATAATAAATCATGAAGAGGAGGAGTTTGAATTGTTTTTTTTAATTTCAGAAAATTCAGACTATTCGCCAATGAAATAAAAATGGGGTTCCCATTTTTATCATTGAACTTGTTAAGATATTCTTCACAATATGAAAAACAAGTGTCGTTTCTAATTAAATAATTTGCTGCCATTGCAAAATTTTTAGGAGATTTTAATTCCGGCAGAATGTTCTTTATTTCCGTTTGGAATTCATTTGGATAAAGAGTGTAAATAACTTCAAGAAATGCTCTTTGCAACGAGGAAGAAAGTGATGAAAAATCTGATAATGATTTCGTAATAACACTGTCAGTTCGATTTGATCTGTAGTTCATCAATTCCATCGCCCAGAAAGTGCTTTCAAACTTTTCGGTATTCGCATCAGATAATTCTGCAGTAATATTCTGTTCAATATTTTCCTTTAACTGCGATTCAAATTTTATTCTGTTATCCCTTATCGTATTATCAGAATGAAAAATTGGAGACACAGAGCAGCTAAGCAAAAATAAAAGGCTAAAAATGATCCAAATGTTTTTCATGTTTTCCTTCCTTTTGTATAAATATTCTTCTGGAATCGCAGGCTTTGCAAGCTCCTTCACGGCACAGAAGACTTGAATAATTATTCCTGAAAAAATAAATTAATTCTTCATGGATAGATTTTACGTCGAAATAATAAGCAAAAAAAGAATTATAAAATATTTTGTTAATCAATTTTTTGTTTAGCAAATGTTTCTCAATTGAAACAAATGACTTGGCACAGCCGGGAATTTCTTTGAGTTTTTGCAAACCTTGAGTTGAAACACCGTATTCTTCGACATTCATATAGTCCCACGGAGAAAAATTAAACCACGGAACTTTGCAAATTATTTCATAATGATGCCCAAGAGTGAATGAAGAAAAATCTGTATTCAACATCAAAACATGACTCGAGGGATGATTGACGAGATATTGACAGACAGAGTTTTCACCCAATGGTGATTCCGGTGAATTAGTCTCTGGAATTATTTTTATGATTTTTCCCCATAATGAAAATGAGTGTGTCGGGGATGAAGTCCGAACAACACCGGATGATTTCCTGAATTCTTCTGAAAGGAATCCAACTTTTGAAGGCGAGTTTAATCTGTCGAAAATTTCATTTGTACCGTCAGATTTCTTGAAGCAATAAGTAAATGCAGGGAATATTATTGACCCGGAGTCAGGCGAAACAAGTTTTTTCAACTGTATTATTGTCTCTTCTGGAGAAATTGAAAAAGCCCTGTTTATCGCACTGAAACTTGAATGAATCAATATCTGATGATTGCTTTCTGTCCCCAATCCTTTGCAGAAATCAAAAAGATTATTCATTCGCTGCTTCTTTTAATTCCTTCATTGAAAACAGCGGAGTAAGTTTTAATCCGGCTGATTGTAGTTTTTCAAATGCGGCATCCTCACGGACAATTACACAAATTACATTCTCCACTTTTGCTCCAAGTTTTCTAAGTTGATTTGCACTTTCTATAATCTGCCCGCCAGTAGTAACAACATCTTCGATAATACATAAATTTTTTCCAAAGAATTCTTTCCCTTCAGCTAATTTTCTTGTTCCGTATTCTTTCGCCTTTTTCCTTACAAAAAGAGCCGGCATTCCGTTCTTTAATGAAATTGCAGTAGCCAAAGGAATTCCTCCCATTTCCAAACCGGCAAGAAATTCAGTCCCTTTTGGCAAAAGAGGAATCAATTGTGATGAAATTTCAGATAGTAAATTCGGATCGGATTCAAACAAATATTTGTCAAAGTACTCGTTTGAAATTTTCCCTGACCGCAGTAAAAATTCTCCGGTTATGTGGGACGTAAAGTAAATTTTTTGTGCTAAATCTTTTCTTTCCAATTTATTTCTCCAATTTTTATTGTAAAAATAAGAAACAAAACGAATTTTGCATTGTAAGTTAAAATAGTTTTATTTGCTTTTGAATTTTAAAATAATAGGAATTATGGAAAATATTAAAAATTTAGTAATTGTTGAGTCACCAGCAAAATCGAAGACAATAGAAGGATTCCTGGGAAAGGATTATCATGTAACATCTTGCTTTGGACATATACGTGATTTGGAAAAGAAAAACAGCGGAATTGATATAAATAATAAATTTAAGCCAAAGTATATTGTTCCCGATGAAAAGAAATCTGTAGTCAAGGAACTTAAAAAATTGGCCGGAAAGAGCGAAACTATTTGGCTTGCAACTGATGAGGACCGCGAAGGCGAAGCAATTTCTTGGCATATTAAAGATGAACTGGAAATTCCTGAGAGTAAAATAAAGCGAATTGTTTTTAATGAAATTACCAAGAAAGCAATTCTGAAAGCAATCGAAAATCCAAGAAAGATTGACATTGACTTAGTTGAGGCACAGCAAGCCCGAAGAATTCTTGACAGACTTGTTGGTTTTGAACTTTCACCTATCCTCTGGAGAAAAATTAAATCAAAACTTTCTGCGGGACGTGTTCAATCAGTTGCTGTTAGATTAATCGTTGAGCGTGAAAGAGAAATTGATGCTTTTGTTCCTTTTCCGCAATTCAGAGTTGTAGGAAATTTTATTGTTGAAGAGCAATCCGGCAGGAAATCAGTGCTCAAAGCTGAATTATCTAAAAAATTTGCAACAGAGAAAGAAGCAAAAGATTTTCTTTCAATTTGTCAAGAATCAAAATTTAATGTTGATAGCCTTGAAAAAAAGTTAGCGACAAAAACTTCTCCGGCACCTTTTACTACTTCAACTTTGCAGCAGGAAGCAAGCAGGAAACTCGGTTTTTCTGTTTCAAAAACTATGCTTGTCGCTCAAAAGCTTTATGAGTCTGGTCAAATTACTTACATGCGAACTGATTCAACTAATCTTTCTGATTTTGCGATTCAAACCGCAAAAGAAACAATTGTTAATAATTATGGAAAAGAATACTCAAATCCTCAACAGTATAAAACAAAATCGCAAACTGCACAGGAAGCTCACGAAGCAATAAGACCAACTTATTTTGAAAATGCGACTGCTGAAGGAACAAAGGATGAAAAATCATTATATCAACTGATCTGGAAAAGAGCGATTGCTTCTCAGATGAGCGATGCAAAACTTGAGCGGACTACAGTAAAGCTTGCCGTTTCAAAAAGTGATTTGTTTTTTATTGCAAAAGGTGAAGTGATTATTTTTGATGGATTTTTAAAAGTATATCTTGAATCTCATGATGAAGACAATGGAAATGGAGACGAGGAGAGTGAATTGATTCCCCCATTAAAAGACGGACAGGAATTGTTTTATGAAGAAATTACTGCAACACAAAGATATACACGTCCTCCGGCAAGATATACTGAGGCAAGTTTAGTAAAGAAATTAGAAGAACTTGGAATCGGAAGACCATCAACTTATGCTCCAACGATTTCTACAATTCAAAAAAGAGGTTATGTACATAAGGACGAAAGACAGGGAAAAGAAAGGGAATACAAAGTGATCTTTCTTCATAATAATTTGATAAAGGAAGAAATCAAGACAGAAATTACAGGAGCTGACAAAGGGAAATTGATACCGGCTGATATTGCAATGCTTGTAAATGACTTTTTGCTGAATTATTTCCCGAATATCCTTGATTTCCAGTTCACTGCAAAAGTTGAAGAAGAATTAGATGAAGTTGCTGAAGGTAAAATTGATTGGCACAAGATGCTTGCAGAATTTTATTTCCCATTCCATAAACAAGTTGAGCATACATTAGAAAAATCTGAAAGAGTTTCAGGCGAAAGAATATTAGGCAAAGATCCGGTTAGCGGAAAACAAGTATCAGTTCGTATGGCACGATTTGGTCCTGTTGCAGTTATTTCTGATCCGGATGATGAAGAGACAAAACCAAAATATGCAGGACTTCGTAATACACAAAAATTAGAAAGTATTTCCTTTGAAGAGGCGATGGAGTTGTTCAAAATGCCAAGAGAATTAGGTTTGTATGAAGATTATGATGTTATTATTTCAATCGGGAGATTCGGTCCTTATGTAAGGCATGATTCAAAATTTTATTCAATTCCCAAAGATTTAGATCCTTATTCAATTTCATTTGATGAAGCAATTGATTTGATTGAAAAGGGGAAAATTAAAGAAAAAGAAAAAACAGTAAAAACATTTGCCGAAGATCCAAAACTCAAAATTTTGAACGGGAGATTTGGTGCATATATAAAATCAGGAATGAAAAATATAAGAATTCCAAAAGGCACAAAGATAGACGATATATCTTATGAAGAATGTATGAAAATTGTTGAAGAGTATTCACCAACAAAGAAAAAACCCAGGAAAAAAAGTTAAGGTACAGGATCGTAACCGCTGCCGCCCCAGGGATGGCAGCGTGAAATCCTTTTAATTCCCAGCCAACCACCTTTGAATAAACCGTATTTTGTTAATGCTTCAAAAGTATAACTTGAGCACGTTGGAGTGTATCGGCAACTTGATGGAAACATCGGTGAAATCAGTAATTGATAACCGCGAACAATAATTAAAAACGGTACAGCCAAAAGCCGTGAAATTTTTTGTAAAGTTTTCAAATGAACTCAAATTGTTTTTTTTACTAAACCAAATTAAAGTTTTGTAAGGGTATTAACAACATAGCCCATAAACTCTTTCTTGGTTTCAATGTCCAAAAACTTACCTGAAAATTCAGAAGTTGTTGTAGTACTTGTGTTATCTTCGATTCCTCTGGAATGTACGCAAAAATGTTTTGCCTCAATAACTACAGCCACATTATCGGTATTCAATGTTGATTTTAATTCATTCAGAATTTGCTTGGTCATTCTTTCCTGAACCTGCGGACGTTTTGCATAATAATTTACAATCCGATTAATTTTGGATAAACCAATTACATTGCCATTAGGAATATATGCAACATGAGCATGACCAATAATAGGAACAAAATGATGCTCGCATGTTGATGAAAAGTTAATGTTTTTTTCGACAACCATTCCCTGATATTTATAATTATTGGTGAATGCCCTTGCCACCGGTTTGTTATCTGGTTTTAATCCGGAAAAGATTTCCTGCACATACATTTTAGCAACGCGGTGCGGTGTGCCTTTGAGGCTATCATCGTTTAAGTCAAGTCCAAGTGTTATCATTATCTGCTGAAAAAGATCTTCAATAATTTCAATTTTTGTTTCGTCATCAAGGCTGAAAGCATCATTTCGAAGTGGCGTTTCTAAGGAAGTTCCGATATGCTCATCGCCTAAGCTATCAAAATCATAATTTTCTTTGTAGCTCATTTTGTATCCTTTTAATTTGATAACAAACCGTAAACAAAAATAATTCCAATTGAATATGATGAAGGCACCATACGCATTTGTCATGCTGAATCTGACTGCCGTCATGCAAGTTCAGAATGACAAAGAAGATTCTGAAACAGATTCAGAATGACAAAGAAGATTCTGAAACAGATTCAGAATGACATTATTGTAAACTTTGCGTAAGGTGAGTTATGAATTGAGGAATGTGATAGTGAATGTGGAGCCAATATTCTTTTTGCTTTCAACTTTTATCGTGGCGTTGTTCAGTTCAAGGAATTTTTTTGTCAATGCGAGCCCTAAGCCGTTTCCTTCAAATAACCGTGAGTAACCTTGCAGTTCCTGTCTGAATGGTTTAAATAAATCTGGTATATATTCTTCTGAAATTCCAATTCCTGTGTCTTTAATAGAAAGCGATAATTCATTATTTGAATTACGGAAGATACAAACTTCAACGCTTCCTTCTTTTGTGAATTTCACTGCGTTTTCAAGAATATTTTTTATGCTTTGAGTAATTGAATATTCATCAATCAGCAGGATGGAATTCCCTGTTATTTTTTTATATGAGAAAGTTAAACCTTTTTTTGAAGCCTCAACTTTTGAATCAGCAATTAATTTGATAATAATTTCATTTTCTAAATCTGTTTTTTTGAAAATTGGTTCGTATGAACCAAGCTGCATTTCTGACATGTTTAATATTAATTCGATTGTACGTATTGTTCGTTTTCCCTGTTCGCGGATAATCTCGAAAACGTCTTTAATATCAGGGTTAAGTTTGTCTTTCAAATCATTTTCAAGCATGCTTGTCCAGCTCAAAATAACATTAAGTGGTGTCCGGATCTCGTGTGAAATCTGAGCAAGAAATTCTGATTTTAACTTGTCAGAATATTCAGCTCTTTCCTTTGCGAAGACAAGTTCCTTTTCGTAGTTTTTCAAATCGGTTATATCAGTTAGCAAAGTAAGTATTGCATTAACATTTCTGTAAGGAATTGTTGTAGCCCGCACTATTAAATTTTTTCTCTCACCGGTTCTTGTAAATCCAACTATTTCATAAGGTGGAATTTCCTTGCCCTGATATCTTTTGGTTCGGTTTTGCTTTACTAATTCTTTGTATTCATCAGCCACAAAATCGAGATAATTTAAGTTTTCGAATTCAGACTGATCATAACCAAAAACTTTCTGCACAAGTTTATTAGAATAAATGATTTTATCTTTATCGAATATCAGTAAATAAGATGGAAGATAATTGATTAATTCACTGTTAAAAATCTCACTCTCTTTAAGTGATTTTAATAGTTTTCTCGAAATCCTAAATCTGATAAATAATACGATAGTGAATATTAAAATTAACGACGCAATAAAGAATGAGTAATTTCTGAACTGATTGAATTTTTCAAGTTCGAGGTTTTGGATTTTTATTTCTTTTTCTTTTGTATCATATCCTTCTTGCAGCTCAACTATCCTTTTTGTCTTTTCTTCACTCAGCAATGAATCACGGAGAGAATGGAATTTTTTTTGAAATTCGAGTGCAAGTTTAAAATTATCAATTCGCTCGTAAACGGTTGAAATTGCCTTATAATTGTCCTGAATGATTGGCTTGTAATTGAATTCCATTGCCTTAGATAAAGATTTGTTAAAATATGACATCGATAGATCAAATTTATTCGTGTGCAAATAAATTGATCCAATAATGTGGTATTGAAGAGCGACGCCAGCATTGTCGTCCAATTCTTTCCGTAGCTCTAACGAACGGAATGAATAATCCAATGCACTTTGATATAATTTCTTTTCTCTGTATAACAAACCCAAGTTGCTGTACGTAAGTGACAAACCAATATTATCATGAAGTTCTAAATTTAATTTTAATGCCGACAGATAATATTTCAAAGACTCGTCAAGAAAACCAAGTTTCCGTAAAGCAAAACCAATATTATTCATACTAACGGAAATCGCCTGCTTATCCTTTAACCCCTTTTTTATAGTATAAGATCTTTTATAATATTCGAGAGCTTTGTTAAAATCTTCCAACTTTTCGTAAACAAGTCCGATGTTGTTTAATGATGCTGCAATTCCCGCACTGTCATTATTCTTTTGTCGGATTAACAATCCTTTAATATGATATTCGAGAGCGTTAGTATAATTTCCGACTATACTATTTGTAACCCCAATAATATTATAAAATGTAGCTGTGTTTCTTGAATCATTAATTTCTCTTGCAATCTTTAGACCACGTGTTGCAAGTTCAATACTTTTTTCTGGATTTAATGTTCTGTAATACCAGCTTAAATCACTTAAGACTCTAATTTTAGAAGGGTCATCTAACCGTTGCAAAGAGGATTCTAACGAAATTATTGAATCATTATATTCCTGGCTAAATATTCTTACAGAAATAAAAACTAAAATCAGAAAATATTTTATTTGAATTATTTTCACATTTCACTGCATAATAAATTGTTTATTTATTTATTTTTATTGTATATTTTTCGCAAAGACAAATAAAATATAAGAACTCTAATGGATAATAATCAACAAATAAGTAAAGAATTTATTGAGAAAAAATTCGAGTGCATTCAAAAAAACATCTATGAAAACGCTGCGGTTGGAATCGTTGTTACTGATTTGAAGGGAAAAATATTAAAATCAAATGCCGAGTTCTGTAAAATATTGGGATATAATGAAGTAGATTTATTAAATCTTGCCATAGAAGATTTGACATACGAAGAGGATTTAAAAAAGGATGGTGAGCTTTTTAAACTTTTAAAGATCGGGAAAATAAATAATTATTCCATTCAAAAAAGGTACATTAAAAAAAATGGGAATCTAATTTGGGTAAGGATCAAAATTTCTCTTTTAAAGAATGAAGAAAGTAAACCAATCCTTGCACTTGGATTTGTTGAAGATATTTCAGATCAAAAAGATTTAGAGAAGAGATTAATGGAAGAGAGCAGGTTTCTTGAAATATTAATGAAATCTTCTTCCGACAATATTTATTTTAAGGATATAAACTCACGATTTATGCTCGTTAATGATGCAACCGTTAGAAAATTTGGATTAAGATCTGCTGATGACATTATTGGTAAAACTGACAGCGATTTGTTTTCAAAAGAACATGCAGAAAAAGCTTTGCGAGATGAACAAGAGGTTATTAAAACCGGCAAGCCTAAATTGTCAATGATTGAAAAAGAAGTTTGGGATAATAAAGAAGTTACTTGGGTTTCAACTAGTAAATTGCCAATTCGTGATAGCAGGAATGAAGTTGTAGGCACATTCGGAATAACACGCGATATTACTGAACAAATGCGATTTGAAGAAAGACTTCGTGAAAGCGAAGAAAGATATAAAACTTTGTCCGACGTTACTGTTGAAGGTGTTGTTATTCATGATAACGGAATTCTGCTTGATGCTAATCCGGCGTTTTTAAGAATGACTGGTTATGAACTCGATGAGCTTATCGGCGAGGATGTTATTAAAAAAATTATCAGAGATGATTATCAAAACCTTTCAACCCAAAAAGTTAAAAATCAAATATATTCTCCTTATGAAGTTGTTGGAATCAGGAAGGATGAAAGTACTTTTTATGCAGAGATTGAAGCAAGTAGTATTATTTATAAAGGGAGAAAAGTTCGTGTTGCAGCTATAAGGAATGTTACAAAAAGGAAAAAACAAGAATTGATTCAGTCAGCTCTTTATAAAATTTCGGAATTAGTAAATACAATTGATGATATCGGCGATTTATACAAAAATATTCATGAGATAATTAAAACTCTTATGCCTGCCAATAATTTCTTCATCGCTTTATATGATAAAGAAGATGACATGCTTTCATTTCCATATTTTGTTGATGAAATTGATGGGCCTCCACCTCCGCAAAAAGCCGGAAGAGGCTTGACAAAATATATTATCAGAAATGATATTGATGCTTTGATTGATGCCGAAAAGGATTTAGAACTTAGGGAAAAAGGTGAAACTGAATTAATTGGTGAACCCTGTAAAATTTGGCTTGGCGTGAGATTAAAAATTAAAGATAATTTAATCGGGGCAATTGTTCTTCAAGATTATAATAATGAAAAAACGTATGGTGAGACAGAGAAAGATATTCTTGTTTTCGTATCTGAACAAATTGCTTTGGCTATTGATAAAAAGAGAAATGAAGAAAAATTAAAAAAATATTCGGATGAGTTAAGGGAATTGGTTGCCAGCAAAGACAAGTTTTTTTCAATTGTTGCTCATGATTTGAAAAGTCCTTTTACTGCACTTCTGGGATACTCGGAAGTAATGGCAAATGAATACAGTGATATGTCGATTGACGAGCTTGGTGAATTTGCTGTTAATATGAATGATGTTGCAAAAAAAACCTATTCGTTGTTAGAGAATTTACTTGAATGGTCGCGAATCCAAACAGGACGAATGAAATATAATCCTGAAAATTTAGTGTTATATCAAATTAGTCAGCAGGTGGTTGATTTATTTTATGACAACGCAAAAAAGAAAGGTGTTATACTAAAAAATCGGACAAATCCTATTCATGAAATTTTTGCTGATTCAAATATGGTTTTTACTATTCTAAGAAATTTAGTATCAAATGCTATTAAATTTACTAAAGAAGGTGATGAAGTAATGATATTGAGCAAGGATGATGATTCACAAATAGAGATTTGCATAAAAGATACCGGTGTTGGAATGCATGCTGATGATCTCGATAAATTATTCAGGATAGATGTTCATCATTCAGAAATTGGTACTGAGAAAGAAAAAGGTACCGGACTTGGATTAGTATTATGTAAAGAATTGGTAGAAAAAAATGGCGGTAAGATTTGGGTAAAAAGCAAATTGAATGAAGGCAGCGAGTTTTTCCTGACACTTCCCAAACCAAAGATTTAACACAAAATTATTTCCAAATTAATTTTCTTTTACTATAGTAATTCCCAATGCAAAACTCAGTTATTCAAGTTGCTAAATTACTTTACTAAATTCATTTTTGTATCAAAAATGGAATAGAATAATCCCTACTAAAATTACTTTTTAACTACTTCTTCACGCACATAACTTCCGTTTGCAATTTTGATTAATGAATTCAAGCCAAGATTTGCAACCGCTTCAAATAATTTTGGATTCAGAGTTTCATAAGTGTCAGTCATATAATGTAAATGGGTATAACTGTTTGTTGTTACAAAATATGCCGTTGGAATTCCTGCCTGATAAAAATGTTCGGCATCAGCACCGCCGCCACTCCAAGTGTTTTTAACCATCATTCTGCTTGTTTGGGAATCAACATCATTTATCAATTCCCATAATTTTGGTGAAGATTTTCCGCCGCCGATTTGTATACTGTCACCAAAACCAACACAGTCAAAATTCATCATGCAAATAATTTTCTCTTTTGGCATAGGCAAATTCTGAACAAAATACTTTGAACCGAACAAACCTATTTCTTCACTTGCAAACAAAACAAAAATTACAGAACGCTTTGTTTTTATATTGTTTTCAGAAAAAGCTTTGATCATATTCAGAACAACAGATGAACCGGATGCATTGTCATTGGCACCGGGGAAATAAATGTTACCTTGCTTGCCAACGTGATCAAGATGTGCACCTACAACAATATATTCATTTTTAAGAGAAGCATCATTTCCTTCCCATATTCCGGCTATGTTTTGTGTCTGCGTTTCTTTATCGTACAGATTTTTTACAAAAATTTCCGTTTCTGTTTTTAGATTAACTGAAAATGGTTTTTGAGTCAAGTCAATTTTACCTTGAAGTTGACTTAAATTAAATCCGGAATTTTTCAAGAAAATATTGGCTGCATCAATTGAAATATGCAGAGAAGGGAAATTATTCATCTGTTCTCCTTCACCATCGAGAATGCTGCCAATTGTTTTTTGCGGATTTTCTTCATTTGGTGTTGAAACAAAAAGTATTCCTTTTGCTCCGTGTTCAAAAGCCATTCTTGCTTTATTACGTGGCGATCCATCTGTCCAGTTCTCGTTTTCAATT